>DATCXE010000784.1:0-5341 GCA_036565985.1 Bradyrhizobium sp. | reverse complement strand
ATTCTACGGCGATAGCCTGGTGCGCAAGGCCTACAAGGATGCCAACATCTACGCGGGCGACTTCGACCTCGCCGAATTCGCCGAGCGGATCGCCAGGCTGCCGCTGCACAACCAACCGGGCGCGCTCTGGCAATACGGCCACTCCACCGACATCCTGGCGCGGATCATGGAGATCGTGTCCGGAAAATCACTGTTCGAGATCGAGAAGGAAAAGCTGCTCAATCCGCTGGGCATGACCGATACGGGCTTCTTCGTCACCGAACCGGAGCGATTGCAGCGCCTCGCTCAGCCGGTCCCGAACGACAGTGATTTCCGGGTCGGCCGCCTGTACAGGACCGAGGTTCGCCAGAAATGGGAATCCGCCAGCGGTGGCATGGTTTCGACCATGGCGGACTTCTCGCGCTTTGCGCAGATGATCGCCAACGGCGGTACGTTCGACGGCAAGACCTATCTCACCCCGAAGACGTTCGAACTGATGGCAACGGACCACGCCGGCAAGGACTCCGGCGTGGCGCGGGACTATTTCTATTTTCCCGGTGACGGTTTCGGCATGGGGCTCGGGTTCGCCGTCCGCACCGATCCCGGTAACGCCAAGCCGCCGCCGCCGGGATCGCTGGGCGAACTGAAATGGGACGGCGCTGCCGGCTGCTACATGGTGGTCGATCGCAAGCAGGACATGTTCTTCGTGGTGCTGGAGCAGACGCCGACGGAGCGCCAGCGGGTCCAGAAGACGCTCAAGCAGTTGGTCTATGAAGCGCTGGAGAACTAACGCCGCTGCAGGGCGCTGCCTTGCTGTCACGCTGCTGGTCCTTTTCCTGGCCGGCGGATGGCTGCACGAAGTGCGAGCTGGGCCGAGCGTGGCGGACGCGCCAACGTTCTCGGGCGCGGCACTGGATCGCATCGGGAACCATGTCCGCAACGAAATCGTAACCGGCAAGATTCCTGGTGCAGTCCTGCTGATCCAGCAGCACGGCAAGCCGGTCTATTTCGAGAGTTTCGGCGTCCGCGATCCCGCGACCGGCCAGCCGATGACGCCGGACACGATTTTTCAGATCTATTCGATGTCGAAAGCGGTCACCTCGGTTGCCGCGATGATGCTGGTCGACGACGGCAAGCTGTCGCTTGACGATCCGGTGTCGAAATACATTCACTCCTTTGCGGATGCAAAAGTCGGCGTCGATCTTTCCGACGAAGCGGGGCAGCCGCCACTCAAGCTCGTGCCGTTGAAGCGCCCGATCACGATCAGGGATCTATTACGGCACACGTCGGGCATCACTTACGGCTTTTTCGGCGAAACCGCGGTGCAGAAGCTCTATGCCAATCCAAAGCTGTACGCCGGCGACTTCGACAATGCCGAATTTGCCGACCGGATCGCGACGCTGCCGCTCGCCGATCAGCCCGGAACGCGCTGGAATTACAGCCATTCAACCGACGTGCTCGGCCGTGTCGTCGAGGTGGCCTCGGGGCAGTCGCTGTTTCGGTTCGAGAAGCAAAGATTGTTCGATCCGCTCGGCATGTCCGAGACCGCATATCATGTCGCGGATGAGGCGAAATGGCCGCGCATTGCCCAGGGGTTTCCTGTCGATCGTTCTCGAGTGGCCGGCATCAAGGACCCGACAGTGTCGCGGCGCTGGCAATCCGGCGGCGCGGGGCTGGTCTCGACCACCGGGGACTACGCCCGCTTCCTGCAGATGCTGCTCAACGGGGGCAAGCTGGACGGCAAGCGGTACCTCAAGCCCGAGACGGTTGCGCTGATGACGTCGGACCAGATCGGGCCGGAGACGGGTATCCTGCACGACCCGTTCTATTTCCCTGGTCCGAGCAGCGGCTTTGGCCTTGGCTTCGCGGTGCGCACCTCGCCGCCGCCGAATACGAACTGGCCGCTCGGCGAATACCGCTGGGACGGTGCGGGCGGCAGCTTCTACTTCGTCGATCCCGAGGACGACCTGCTGGTTGTCTTCATGATTCAGGCCCCGACGCAGGGCGGGCGCATCCAGCTGGCGCTGAAGACGATCATGTTCGAGGCGCTCGGCAAGGGCTTGCGCACCACGGATTGACATCGCCCGATTACGCCACGGCGTTTCGTGCGATCGTCTCGCGATAGAACGACGCGCTCAGCTTGGGCGTGCGGCGCTGCGTGGCGAAGTCGACATGGTAGAGGCCGAAGCGCTGTTCGTACCCATCCGACCATTCGAAATTGTCCATCAGGCTCCACAGGAAATATCCGCGCACGGGCACGCCCTCCGATGTCGCGCGCTGCAACTGCGTCAGATAGTTGCGCAGGTACATGATGCGGTCGACGTCATAGATGGTGCCGTCCGCGGCGGGCTGGTCGCTCCCCGACGTTCCGTTCTCGGTGATGTAGATCGACTGCACGTTCCAGATCTTCGCCACGTGTCGAGGCACCCAGTACATGGTCTCGGGGCCCGGCCTGAGCCAGGCGGCCTTCATGTGCGGGAATGAGGCCGGGAACGGCGCCAGCGTGAAGCCGCGTTCGTTGTCGGCGGCGATGACATAGTGATCGGGCATGTAGACATTGAGCCCGACAAAATCGATCGGGGAGGAGATGATGCGCAGATCCTCAGTGGTGTATTTCGGCGCATCCTGCGCCAGATAGGCATCGGTGTATTTGCCCTCGAGCATGACAGTCAGATAGCCGGCGTTGAGCTCGCGCATCGCCATTTCGGCGGCGCGGACGTTCGTCGGCGTTTCGACGGCAGGGATGCAACTCACGGCATTCTCCGCCGGCCCGACCCTGGTCCCGCTGCGTCCGTGGGCCCGGATGGCCTGAACCGCAAGCCCGTGCCCGAGCGCGACATTGTGCCGAACCTGCTTCAGCTCCGATGGGGATAGCTTCAGTCCCGGCGCATCGGCGCCGATTCCATGGCCGAGGTGTACGAGCCGGGAGCACTCGTTGATCGTGAAATAATGCTTCACGCGGTCGCCCAGGCGCGCCGCAACATAGGCTGCGTAATCCGCAAATGCCTTTGAGGTCTCGCGGGAGGTCCAGCCTCCGTGGCGATCCTGCAGCACCTGAGGCAGGTCCCAGTGATACAGGGTGGCGAACGGCTCGATGCCGTTCGCCAACAATTCGTCAAGCAGCCGGTTGTAGAAATCGAGGCCCTTTGGATTTGGCGAACCCGACCCTTCCGGGAAGATTCGAGGCCACGCGATCGAAAATCGATAGGCCTTGGCACCCAGCGCCTTCATCAGCTGGATGTCTTCCTTGTACCGATGAAAATGATCGGTCGCGGTGTCGCCGTTGCTGCGGTCGGAGATTGTGCCGGGGGTGTGGGCGAAACGGTCCCAGATCGATGGGCCGCGGCCGTCTTCGTTGACGGCCCCCTCAACCTGATAGGAGGATGTCGCCGTCCCCCACAAAAAATCGTCAGGAAAGCCCAGGGCGGCGCTTCGATTCTGTGACCCGCGCTCCTGGCCCGATTGAGCCAGACTGGATTTGCTCGATAGTGCCGACATTCCAAGGCCAGACCAGCCCGCGATCCTGGCGAACTGGCGGCGGGAAAATCTTTTGAGGGGCATCGTTTCACTGGCCGCGGGCGGGATCGATCCTGGCAGCAAGACCCGCGCTTGATGCTTGGTGCCTGATATAGTCTATATCACCGCATCCGTTCTGCAGCGCAATTGTGCAGACGGCCGGCTCAGCGGGTCGACACGTCTGCCGTGCAGAGCTAAATAGGCTGACCTATTCGCTTGTCTGGAGCAGGACCAATCGGCCTTCGTACGCCGCTGGCGCTTTTCTTTCTATCGCTGGGTGTCGTTGCGGCGGCGTGGTGGTGGCTGGCCGCGCCGGTGACGCTGCCGCGCGCGCCTATCGATGCCACGGCGAAGCTGGAGTGCGTTTCCTACGCGCCGTTCCGCAACGACCAGACGCCGCACGACCAGGCCCTCATCGTCAGCCCGGAGCAGATTTTGGAGGATCTGCGCGAGCTTGCGAAAGTATCCAAATGTATCCGCACCTATTCCATCGATAACGGACTGGACAAGGTGCCTGAGCTTGCGGGCAGGGTCGGGTTGAAGGTTCTGCTCGGGGTCTGGATCGGACGCGATCGCGCGAAGAATGCTCACCTGATCGACATCGCGGTGGCGCTGACCAAGGATCATCCCGGCACGGTCACCGCGATCATCGTCGGCAGCGAAGTGCTGCTGCGGGGCGAGATGATCGTCTCCGATCTTCGGGAAATCATCCGCTCGGTCAAGCCGCGCGTGGATGTGCCGGTGACCTATGCCGATGTCTGGGAATTCTGGCTGCGCTACCGTGAGATCGCCGCCGACGTCGATTTCGTCACCGTCCATTTGCTGCCCTATTGGGAGGACTTTCCGCCCCGCGCCGAAGACGCGGCCGCGCATGTGGATGGCATCCGCAAGCAGGTGGCGGCCGCCTTTCCCGGCAAGGAGATCCTGATCGGCGAAGCCGGCTGGCCCAGCCACGGGCGGATGCGTGAAGGGGCTCTCGCCTCCCGCATCAACCAGGCGCGGTTTATTTCCGAGCTTCTGGATCGCGCCCGGGAGGAGAACTTTCGCGTCAATCTGTTCGAGGCCTATGACGAGCCATGGAAGCGCCGATGGGAAGGGACGGTCGGCGGCTATTGGGGCCTGTTCGATAGCGCCGATCGCAAGCTGAAATATCCGGCCGGGGAGGCCATCAGCAACTACCCGTTCTGGAAGCTGCAGATGGGGTGGGGATTGGTCCTCTGCATCGGCGTCTTCGCAAGCGCCTTGTTGACGCTGAAGCGCCGGCCGTCGCACGCCGGTTTGGCGTCCTGGATTGCGGTGTCGATAACAGCGACCGTCAGCGGGATTTTGCTCGGAATAAGCGTCGACAAGATGCTCCACGAAAGCTACGGGCTCGGTGGTTGGCTGCTCCAGGGATTGCTGGTGGCCGCAGGCGTGGTTGCGCCGCTGCTGTCCACCCATGCGCTGATGTCGGGGCGTGCGCTTCCGGCGTTTGTCGACGTATTGGGGCCAGCCAAGGACCGAACCCCGTTCTTCATGGCGAACATGCTGGGCGTCACGCTGATCGTGACCACGGTCGTTGCCGCGCAGATCGCGTTGAGCCTCGTGTTCGACGCGCGCTGGCGCGATTTTCCGTTCGCCGCCCTGACCATGGCGGTGGTGCCGTTCTGGACCCTGGCATTTCTCAATCGTCCAAAATCCGGCACGCGGCCTCTCGCCGAGGCCGTGTTCACGGCACTGTTTGCGCTGGCGGCGGTCTACATCATCCTCAACGAAGGGATTGAGAACTGGCAGGCAATGTGGACCGGTGCGGTGTATTTCCTGCTCTGTAGCGCGCTGTGGCGGGCGCGCACCGCTGCGACGACCG
>DATCXE010000766.1:0-8463 GCA_036565985.1 Bradyrhizobium sp. | reverse complement strand
TCGCCGAGCTCTTCATCAACCGCTGGTGCATTCTTACGCCCCCCGACGGCACCGATCCCGCAGCCGTCGAGGCGCTGCGGGCATTCTGGGCCGCGCTCGGCGCCAGGGTCGAGATCATGACGCCCGACCACCACGACCTGGTGCTCGCGATCACCAGCCACCTGCCGCATCTGATTGCCTACACCATCGTCGGCACTGCGGACGAACTGGCGCAGGTGACGTCGTCGGAGGTGATCAAATTCTCCGCCGGCGGCTTTCGCGACTTCACCCGCATCGCGGCGTCGGACCCCACGATGTGGCGCGACGTGTTCCTCAACAACAAGGAAGCGGTGCTGGAAATGCTCGGCACCTTCAACGAGGATCTATCCAAGCTCACCCGCGCCATCCGCCGCAACGACGGCGAGGCGCTGTTCGAGCACTTCACCCGCACCCGCGCCATCCGCCGCGGCATCGTCGAGATCGGCCAGGATTCGGCCGCGCCGGATTTCGGCCGGCCGCATCCGCCGATGGCGAAGAAGGCGGAGTGAGATTCTGTTGTCGTCCCCGCTGCTTGCGCACCGCTCTCCACGCCACGCCACGCCGTCATTGCGAGGAGCGCAGCGACGAAGCAATCCATCTTTCTTTCCGTCGCGAGATGGATTGCTTCGCTACGCTCGCAATGACGCGGAGAATTTCGAGTTTCAACAACAATCAATCGTCAGAACAGCGGCGGCACCTGCGCCACTTTCAGGGGCCCGAGAAACACCGCGCCATCGGCGAAGCGCAGCGGGAAGGCGCGCGCCTTCCTGCCTTCAAGCTCCGCGTCCTTGCCGAGCGAGTTGATGCCGGCGGCGACGCCGACATTGGCGTTCTGCTTGACGACCTTGCCGAGACCCGGGATCGCCCTGTCGAGCGCACCGAACAAATTGTTGAGGTCCTGCGTTTTCACACCAGGCGCGACGCGATCCAGCGTCGCCTGTGGCACGCCTTCCTCCAGCATCTTTTCGAGACCCAGCGCCGGAATCACCTTCTCGATCCCCGCAACCGTCATCTGCAATTCGCCGTCGATCCGGCCGTTGGCGTTGAGGCTCAACTTTCCCGCGGCAACCGCGATCAGATCACCCTGCTGAATCCGCGAGCGCAGGATCTCGATATTGCCGCCGGCGGCCTGGATTTCCCTGAAACGTTCCGGCCATGGCTTTGGCGAAAAATCCTTCAGCCCGGAGATCTTGGCATCCGCGCCGACATCGAACGGCGCTGCCAGCAGCGGATGCACCTCCTGCACGCTGCCGCCTGTTATCTGAAACGCGGTTTCGATCACCGGCTGATCTTTCGTCGAGCCGTCGACGAGGCGGCCGTGCAACTCGGCCAGGGTCGCGCGCGCGAGCGGTGTCGCCACCGGTCCGTTGACGCGGTCGATCGACGGATTTTCGAACACGATGGCGGCGCGCTGCGGGATATCGGGCAATCCGTACACGCTGCTGCGGCCGCTGCTCCAGTTCACCTTCATCGACGGCGGCTGGCCGCGATCGGCCAGCGTGGCCGGCGCCTTGAATTCGGCGATCAGCAATCTCGGCTGATAGATCTGCGCGATGACCAGGATTTCCCCGAGCCGCGCCGTGAACACATCCTGCGCGCCCGCCGTCTGCGAAACCAGCGTCACGCTGGCGTCGTCGCAGCGGACCTCGAGACGGAACGGGAAGCCGGCGACCGAGCGCTTGCCGCAATCATAGACCCGGCCGGCTTTCGCCTCCTGCGCGCGCCAGGCATCCGCACGCACGCCGACCTCGGAGGCCGCATAGAGCCAGAACCCGCTCCACGCCGCCGCGGCGACGACGAGCAGAGCGGGCATGATGAACAGGCGCCACAGCGGGCGCCGGCGCGGCGCAGGGGTCATGTCAGGCATGCGGCGTCCTTTGGCTGGCGATTTTGTCAAATGTAAGCATCCCCTTATCACAACAAAAGGCTTTGAATTTACTTCGCTTTGTCGTGCCGTTCTGGTAGCGGTGCGGCCGATGTCCGCGATAACCTTGAACGATACGGAATTCTCGCCAGGCGACTTGTGGGTGTTCGGCTATGGCTCGTTGATGTGGCGCCCCGGCTTCGAATTCATCGAACGGGTCCCGGCGCGATTGATCGGCGAGCACCGCGCGCTCTGCGTCTATTCCTTCGTCCATCGCGGCACGCCGGAAAAGCCGGGGCTGGTGCTCGGTCTCGACCGCGGCGGCGCCTGCCGTGGCGTCGCGTTCCGGGTCGCTGAAAAGAACCGCGCCACGACCATCACCTACTTGCGCGAGCGCGAGCAGGTCACCTCGGTCTATCGCGAGGTGAAGCGGTCGGTGTGGCTCGAGAACGAGGCGCGGCAGCGCGTCAGCGCGCTCGTCTACGTGGTCGATCGCGGCCATGTGCAGTATGCCGGGCGGCTGTCGCAGGCGGAGCAGTTGCGGCACGTCCTGCAAGGCCACGGCCAGTCCGGCGTCAATCGCGATTACGTGCTGGCGACCGTGAAGGCGATCGAGGCGGAGGGCTTTCGCGATTCCCAATTGCATCGATTGGCCACGATGCTGCACGATGCGCATGCGCCGCCGCCCGCCGCTGATAACAGCGAGCGCTGACGAGCTATCTGGCGATGATCCGCCCCTTCAGCGCGAACAGGTCGGCCCGTTCATACTTCCGGAACTGCGCCGCGACGTTGTTGATAACGTCGGCGGTGGGTTCGCCCGGCACCGAACTTTCTTCAAGGATCGTGAAGCCGGCTTCACGGAACATCCTGACATAATCGCTGTGCCGAAGCCGGTTGACGTATTGCCGGCCGCTGTTGAACGGACGCCACTGCGCGTCGTCGTATTTCAGGAAATTGAAACGGGAAAGACCGCCGTCCGAACGGGCATAATGGTCGCTGTAGTCGATCGAGTGCGTCGTAATTCCTGTCGTCACTGCCCGCAGTCCGGCCAGCAACCGCACCAGTTGATCCGGAGGAACGTGCTCGAGCACCTCGTTCGAGCACGAGCAATCGACCTTCTCGTCGGTCTCGGTGACATAGTGCGGCGCGCGGTAGAAGATGCCGAACCGTTGCAGCGATTCCCAGCTATCCAGCCTCGCTTCGCCGGGAACGATCCGCGCCGCTGCATGCTGGATCAGATCGAGCCGGGCCAGACGATCGACGTCAGAGGTGATGACCTTGACGACGCCAAGCTTGCGCAGCGCCAGCGGGACCGCGAGATCCCGCCCCGCACCGATTTCAAGCGCCGATGATGGAGTTCCGCCGGCATGCCGCGCATAGTCTTCGACGACACGGCGGGCGATATTCTGGAGGGCGTCGAGTGTCTTGGCCGGGCGTGGCCAGTTCCGCGTCACGTGACGCTGCAAAAAATAATGCGCGTACGTCCCGCCTGGCAGGTCGAGAACGCGAAACGCCAATGCTTTGAGCCGCCAGTCCATGGAGGCGGCAACCTATAGACGGGGCCAGATCAACGCAAGCCGGGAGCCGATCAATTGGCCTGCGCCGTCGCCGGCCGGCGCGGCGCCGGCGGGGGCTGATCCGAAGTTTCGGGCATCACGTCGATGCCGATATCGGCCAGCCTCACGCGCACCTCCACGGCGACGTACTTCACATATTCCGACAGCAGCAGACGCAAGGTGGCGGCGCTCGTCCACCACGGCTCGTCGCGCCACTTGTCGCCGATCACCGCGAACGGGATCAGCGTCACGTCAGGCATCGCATGTGACAATTCGGCGATGGCCCGCGGCATGTGGTAGTTCGACGTCACCACGATCAGCGACTTGAACCCGCGATCACGCGCCCAGCGCCGGGTCTCGGCCGCATTGCTCCGCGTATTGACCGCCGAGCGATCGAGATCGACACAGCAGCCGAGCAGCGACTGGTTGTCGGGCAGCGAGCGGGAAATGTCGCTCGCGGCATTGGTCGGATGCACTCCCGAAATCAGCAGCCGCTTGCCGTAGCCGCCGGCCAGCAATTCCATCGCGTCCGAGACGCGCGACGAGCCGCCGGTCAGCACCACGATCCCGTCGGCGTTGCGGTCAGGCTTGATCTCCACGCCACGCACCTGCGAGAGGAACGCGATGAAGCCTATGCCTGCGCCGACGAAGGTGATCGCCAGGACGGCGACAATGGCCGCAAGCGGCCATCCCCGCGGCCGCGCGGTCGGCGCATTCGTCGACCTATCGTCGTCCTGCAAGGCCATGCGATTCTAGCGACCCTCTCCTCTGCGCAATTCTAGAACGTTGTGCACCGTCAGTCGATGTCGTCCAGCGTGGCGAACAGCGTTCGCCGCGAGGCCCACGCGGTGATCGCGGCGATCAGCAGCGCCTGCACCGCCAGCGCCAGATAGCCCGAGGGCGGCAGCGAAAACGTCCCCAGCAGCGCCGCGAATTGATCCCCGACCGGGGTGCCCGAGAACCAGCCGGCGATCGATTCGGAGAAGCCGAAAGCAAGCATCGCGGCGCCGCCGCCGATCAGGCCGCCTTCAAGACCGAGCCTGAGGAAATGCCGCAGGAATCGGTTGGCGATGTAGCTGTCGCCGGCGCCGACGAAATGCAGCACCTCGACGATCGGGCGGTTCGCCGCCATTGCGCCACGGGTTGCAAACGAAACCGAAATGATCGTCGCCGCGATCACCAGCACGAGGATGCCGATGCCCGCCAGCACGGTGGCGCCGGTCATCGAGCGCATGCGTTCGATCCAGGCGCGGTGATCGTCGACGCTGGCCGACGGCGCCACCTGCGTCATCCTGGAGCGCAACGCCGCAAGGTCGAGCGTGGTCCCGGGCTGCACGCGCGCGACGATGACCCGCGGTACCGGGAGCTGGTCGATCGACAGCCCGCTGCCGAGCCACGGCTCCAGCAATTTGGCCGAATCGTCCTTGGTGAACGACTTGACCTGGACGATGCCGGGCTGCGTCCGCATCACCTCCGCGGCCGCGACCGTGTCGCGCTCGAGATCGCGCCCTGCAATGGGCCGCACCTGCGCGGTGATTTCGCTGGCGACTTCCGACTGCCACTCCGACGCCGATGCACTCACCAGCAGCACCGCGCCTGTGGTGATGGAAGCGAGGAACGTCATGATGGCGACGACGGCGACCAGCGCGCGGCCGGAGATCGAGGCCCGCGGCACGATCGGCGACATGTTGCGCGCCTGCGCCGGCACCTGCGGGCGCTCGTTGCCGAGGTCCACCAGCGGCGCATGTTCGTCACCGCTCCTACTCATAGATGTGCAACCGTCCCTGATGCAGCACCAGCCGCCGCGCTTCGTATTGATCCATCAGCGTGATGTCGTGGGTCGCGATGATGACGGCGGTGCCCGATCGGTTCAGCTCGATGAACAGCCGCAGCAGCCGCCGGCCCAGTGTCGGATCGACGCTGCCGGTCGGCTCGTCCGCCAGCAACAATTGCGGCCGCGAGATCACCGCGCGCGCGATCGCGGCGCGCTGCTTTTCACCGCCGGAAAGAATTGGTGGCAGCGCATCCATCCGCTCGCCGAGACCCACCCATCGCAGCAGATCGATCACCTCGCGGCGGTAGCTGGATTCTTCCCGGCCCATGACGCGGAACGGCAGCGCCACGTTCTCGTAGGTCGTCATATGGTCGAGCAGGCGAAAATCCTGCAGCACGATGCCGATCTTCTGGCGCATGTTCGCGACCTGGTCCTTGCCGAGCAGCGAGACGTCCTGGCCGAACAAATTGACGAGGCCGCGCGTCGGCCTGATCGACAGAAACAACAGCCGCAGCAGCGAAGTCTTGCCGGCGCCCGAGGGCCCGGTGAGAAACTGGAAGGAATGCGCCGGAATCAGGAAAGTCAGGTCGCGCAAGATCTCCGGGCCGAGCCCGTACCGCAAACCGACATTTTCGAACCGAACCAAGGTCAGCTCCGCTCGGTGTAGGCCATGGCCGGAAACCCCGGACGCGCACTTGAACCCGGGTGCGAACCTGAGGCCGAACCTGAGGCCGAACTTGAGGCCGATCTTGGGCCTTGGGCGCGCAGCAGGCCGGTTTGGGCTTTGGCCGGACAAAGCGGTTTTGCGGCCGTTATGGTTTCCGGTTCGTTAACGGTCGCTATGTAGCATCCGGACAAAGATCCTGTGGAAGTCAAAGACACTGTGGAAATGGGCTCCATGCACATCGTTTGCCCCCATTGTACAACATCTTATGCCATCAATCCGGCCACCTTGGGCGAGACCGGGCGCACAGTTCGCTGTTCCCGCTGCAAGGAAACCTGGATGGCCCGTCCCGAGGACGCCATCGAGATGGCCGCCGCCATGCCTGCCATGGCAGCATCGCACACGCCTGCGGGGAACGACGCCGCAGCGGAATGGGAAGCGATGGCCGACGAGGAGGCACAGGATGCCCCCGTCGTCGACAGCCCCTCGATTTCGGCCGACTGGCCGGCCGAGGGCGGCGATCGGTCTTCCCAGGGCGACGACGGCGACTGGCCGTCAGCCGCCGACCTGGATGCCGGGGACCACGAGGAGATCCGGCTCACCAGCCATCGCCAGCGGCTTGCCCGTCTTTTCAGATTACCCACCCTGCCTCGCATACCGTTCATGCCCGTGGTCGGCCTGCCCACCGCCTGCGCCGCGATGGGCGCCCTGATTCTGGCGCTGATGATCTGGCGCGCCGAAGTCGTGCGCCTGCTGCCGCAGACCGCGACGTTCTACAGGATGGTCGGCCTCGATGTGAACCTGCGCGGGCTGGCGTTCCGCGATATCAAGGTCACCCATGAAACCGTGGACGGCAAACCGGTGCTGGTAATCGAGGGCGCGATCGTCGGCCAGACCGGACAGCCGGTCGAATTGCCGCGGCTGCGGTTCGCCGTGCGCGACGCCCAGGGCGCCGAGATCTACGCCTGGAACGCGGTGCTGGAGCAGCCGGCGCTCAAGCCCGGCGAGCGCGCGTATTTCAAGTCGCGGCTGGCTTCGCCGCCGCCCGAAGGCCGCAATATCGACGTACGGTTCTTCAACAAGCGGGATCTGGCCGGCGGCCACGCCTGAACGAGGCCGCGCCGTCCGCAACACGAGAGATCAATGCCACGCGTGCTGATTGCCGACGACGAAGAATCCATGCGCTCGCTGGTGGCGCGCGCCATCGCCATGGACGGGCATGAAACCGTCACCGCCGAGGACGGCGCCGAAGCGCTCGAAATCCTGACCCGCGAACGCGGTGCTTTCGACCTGCTGCTGACCGACATCCAGATGCCCGTGATGGACGGGATCGCGCTGGCGCTGGCGGCGGCGCGCGACTTTCCGGACCTGAAAATCCTGCTGATGACCGGCTTCGCCGCCCAGCGCGAACGCGCCTCGGGCCTCAGCGCCATCGTCCACGACGTGGTGACGAAACCATTTGCGGTCGCCGATATCCGCACCGCGGTGGCCGATGCGCTGGCGGCGAGGAAGATGGATTGAGGCAGGTCACCAGTCGTCGTCCCCCCGCGAAGGCGGGGGACCCAGTACGCCGCGGCTTCTCGATTCAATCGCTGATGTCTCTGGAATACTGGGTCGCCCGGTCAAGCCGGGCGATGACAGCGGAGCGCGATGCGCCTCAATAATCCTTCAGCAGCCGCTCGATGTAGTCGAGCTCGATCTGCGGGCGGGACGGGTCGGCGAGACGGCGGCGCAGTTCTTCGAGAATGCGGCGTACCCGCTGCACGTCGATCTCGCCGGGGATTTTCACCGAATAGTCGTCGTTGAACTCGTTGTGCCGCATCGGCCGGCCGAGCGGATCGGTCGAGTTCGCCGCGCCCTGCTGGCGGCCCCTGGGATTGCCCGGGCCGTCGCCCGGCTGGTCGCCGTCACCCTGCTGCATCGATTCGGCCAGGCTCTGGGCGCCCTTGCGCAGCGCGTCCAGCGCCCGGCCCTGCGAATCCACCGCGCCGTCGGCATTGCCTTCGCCGAGCCTGCCGCTGGCATCGCCCATCGCCGAGTCGGCCTGATCGAGCCCGTCCTCGCCGTCCCCCTGGTCGCCCGGCTGGCCCTGCTGACCGGGTTGCTGCCCGCGCTGGCCCTTCTCGCCGCGCTGGCCCGGTCCCATGCCGCGCTTGGCGAGTTCTTCCTGCAACTTCTTCAACCGGTCGCGCAGGCCCTGCTGGTCCTGCTGCAGGTCGCCCATGCTCTGGTCGCCCTGCTTGCCGCGCATGCGATCGCGCCTGGAATCCTGGCCCTGCTTGAAGGTCTTGTCGCGCAACTGCTGCTGCTTGCGGATCATGTCGCCGAGTTCGTTCAGCGCCTGCTCCATGTCGTTGTCGCCGCCCTGGCCGGGCTGCGCCATCTGCAGGTTTTCCAGCATCTGCTGCAACTGCTCCAGCAACTGCCTGGCGGCGTCCTTGTCGCCGGAGCGCGACATCCGCTCCAGCCGGTCGAGCATGCTCTTGAGATCCTGCTGGCTCAGCACCTTGGTGTTGGGATCGAGCGGACGCGCCAGCTGCTGCGGATTGTTCTTCAGCTGCTCGGCGAGCTGGCGCAGGAAATTGTC
>DATCXE010000746.1:0-2015 GCA_036565985.1 Bradyrhizobium sp. | reverse complement strand
GATGCCGGCGGCGATGGAGGCGAACGGGTTGGCGCCGGAGGAACCGGCGATGCGCACCGTCGAGGTCGAGGCGTTCTGCTCGTGGTCGGCGTGCAGGATGAAGATCTTGTCGAGCGCGTCAGCGAGCACCGGATTGATCTTGTAGTCCTCGCAGGGCACCGCGAAGCACATGTGCAGGAAGTTCTCGGCAAACGAGAGCGCGTTCTTCGGATACATGAAGGGCTGGCCGACGGTGTATTTGTAGGCCATCGCGGCCAGCGTCGGGACCTTCGCGATCATGCGCATCGAGGCGATCATGCGCTGCTTCGGATCGTTGATGTCGGTGCTGTCGTGATAGAACGCGGCGAGCGCGCCGACGGCGGCGACCATGATGGCCATCGGATGGGCGTCGCGACGGAAGCCCTGAAAGAAGCGCGCCATCTGCTCGTGAACCATGGTGTGGTGGATCACGCGGTGGTCGAAGTCCTTCTTCTGCGCCGGGTTCGGAAGTTCCCCGTACAGCAGGAGATAGCAGGTTTCCAGAAAGTCGCCCTTTTCGGCGAGCTGCTCGATCGGGTATCCGCGGTATTCCAGCACGCCGGCGTCGCCGTCGATATAGGTGATCTTCGACTGGCAACTCCCGGTCGAGGTGAAGCCGGGGTCGTAGGTGAACATCCCGGCCTGGGCGTACAGCTTGGCGATGTCGATGACATCGGGCCCTACCGTGCCGCTGAGGATCGGGAAATCGTAGGACTTGTTGCCTACCGTGAGCGTTGCAGTCTTGTTGCTGGATTTTGCGTCCATCGTGAAGTCCCCGATGAAATCGTTGCGAAAACCGCGCCTGACCCTGGTGCCATTTTTGAGGCAGAAACAAGGGAGGACGGCTTGTCTAGGAGGCGTCGCCGAATGCGTAGCTTATTGCCCTGTGCACTGCAAGACGGCCGGAAACAGCAGAAGGTAGGGGCAGCGTAGCGTTTTCGAGCGATGCTAAAATATTAGGGGCCAGAGCTCACGTGCTTTAGCCGGCGGCCTGATCGCCCAGCCGGGCCAGGCATTCCTCCCGCCCCAGCACCGCCAGAACATCGAAAATCCCCGGCGAAGTCGTCCGCCCCGTCAACGCCACGCGGAGCGGCTGGGCGACGGCCCCGAGTTTCAGATTGTTTTGCTCTGCGAAACTTCGCATGGCGGCCTCGGTGGTCTCCGCGCGCCAGTCGGTGACCGCCTCCAGCGCGGCGCGAAGCTTGCCGATCAGCGCGCGGGTTTCCGGCGTCAGCAGCGTCGCCGCCTTTGCTTCGATCGCGAGCGGGCGGTCGGCAAAGATGAAGTAGGCGCCGGAAATCAGCTCGATCAGGGTCTTGGCGCGCTCCTTCAGGCTCGGCATCGCCCGCAGCAACTGGGAACGTGTGGTGTCGTTGAGTTTCGCCTTGAGGTCGGCGCCGTCGGGAACGTAATCGAGCACGCTCTCGAACATCCTGACCAACTCGCCGTCGTCGGCGTGGCGGATGTAATGCCCGTTGAGGTTCTCGAGCTTGGCGAAATCGAACCGCGCCGCGGAACGGCCGATCGCAGGCAGATCGAACGCGTCGATCATCTCCTGCGTCGAAAAGATCTCCTGGTCGCCATGGCTCCAGCCGAGCCGGACCAGGTAATTGCGCAGCGCCGCCGGCAGGTATCCCATCGCGCGGTAGGCGTCGACGCCGAGCGCACCGTGGCGCTTCGACAGTTTTGAGCCGTCGGGCCCGTGGATCAGCGGGATGTGGGACATGTTGGGAATATCCCAGCCAAGCGCGTCGTAGATCTGCTTCTGGCGCGCGGCGTTGATCAGGTGATCGTCGCCGCGGATGACGTGGGTGACGCCCATGTCGTGGTCGTCGACCACGACAGCCAGCATGTAGGTCGGGTTGCCGTCGCCGCGCAGCAGCACGAGATCGTCGAGGTTCTCGTTCTGCCACACCACGCGGCCCTGGACCTGGTCCTCGATCACGGTCTCGCCGGTCTGCTGCGCCTTCAGTCGGATGGTCGGCTTCATGCCGGCC
>DATCXE010000727.1:0-2563 GCA_036565985.1 Bradyrhizobium sp. | reverse complement strand
TCGCCCTTGATCTTGTCGAACGAGCAGACGCACTGGCAGGTTTCCAGCGGCGACGGATGGGTGCGATGGTAGGAGAGCATCTCCTTGATCGTCACCTCCGCCTTCCGAAAAGCGGCGTCGGTAAGGTCCTTGTCGCCGACGGTCCACTCGAAGACGTGGTTGTGATGCTTGCGCGGGCCATGCGCGCCTGACGTTTTGCCGGCGAGGTCCTCGCGCAGCACCGGCGCATCCGCGTCCATCGCCTTGAACGGGTCGATCACGACCGGGAGCGGTTCGTATTCGACCACGACCTTGTTGATGCCGTCATCGGCGGCGTAGCGGTCGGTCGCGACCACGAAGGCGACCTCCTGGTTCTGGAACAGCACCTTGCCGTCGGCCAGCACCATCTGTACGTCGCCGGCAAGCGTCGGCATCCAGGCGAGGTTGACCGTCTTCAATGTCTCGGCGGTGATGACCGCGAGCACACCAGGCACTTTCAGCGCCTCGGTGTCGTCGATCTTCTTGACGCGCGCATGGGCATGCGGCGATCGGACGAAATCGCCGTGCAGCATGCCCGGCAGCTTCAGGTCGTCGACATAGTTGCCCCTGCCTTGCGTGAAGCGGATGTCTTCGACCCGCTTGCGCTTGCAGCCCATGCCCTCGAGTTTGGCTTCGCGTTGTTCCCGCGTGGGAGTCATGTCGTTCATTCCGCAGCCTCCTGGAATTCAACGCCATTGATCTTGGCGGCGGCGTACTGGATCGCCTTGACGATGTTCTGGTAGCCGGTGCAGCGGCAGATATTGCCTGAAATGCCCATGCGGATTTCCGCCTCCGTCGGTGACGGATTTTCCTTGAGCAGGCGGTGCGCGCGGATGATCATGCCGGGCGTGCAGAAGCCGCATTGCAGCCCGTGCATCATGCGAAAGCCTTCCTGCAGCGCCGATAGCGAGCCGTCGGCATTGGCCATGCCTTCGATGGTGATGATGTCGGAACCTTCCGCCTGCACCGCGAACATGGTGCAGGACTTCACCGACATGCCGTCGATATCGACGGTGCAGGCGCCGCAATGGGTGGTCTCGCAACCGATATGGGTGCCGGTCATCGCCAGATTTTCGCGGATGAAGTGCACCAGCAGCGTGCGCGGTTCGACGAGGCCTTCGACCTCGGCGCCGTTCACCTTCATGGTGACGTGAGTCTTTGCCATTTGTCCCTCCCTAGGCAGCGCGGCCGGCCGCGCGCTGCAATGCGCGCGCGACCATGATGCCGCCGACATGTTTGCGGTATTCGACCGGGCCGCGGGCATCCGACGCCGGCGACATGATGGCTTCCGCCGCGGCGGCCGCCTTCGTCAGCGTGGCCGGATCGAGGCTGGTGCCGATCACGGCCTTCGCGGCGTCCTCGGCCAGCAGCGGCGTTTCCGACAGGTTGGTCAGCCCGATCCTGCAGGTGGCGACCTTGCCGCCCGCCATCGTCAGGACGACGGCTGCCGCCGCGGTGGCGTAATCGCCGACCTTTCGCTTCAGTTTCTCGTAGGCGTAGCCGTGACCGGCCGCAGGTACGGGGATGGAGATCGCGGTCAGGAGTTCGCCGGGTTCGAGCGCGGTGAAATAGGCGCCCTGGTAGAAGTCGCCGGCTGCGATCTCGCGGGCGCCGGACTTGCCTTCGAGGCGATAATTTGCGCCCAAGGTCATCATCAGCGCCGGCATGTCGTTGCCAGGATCGCCATTGGCGACGTTGCCGCCGATGGTGCCGCGATAGCGGACCTGGGGATCGGCGATCAGAAGCGCGGTCTCGTGCAGAATGGGCAGGGACTTGCCGATGTCCTCGGACGCCAGCAGTTCGTGCTGGGTGGTCATCGCCCCGATCACGATCCTGTCGCCGTCGCGGCGGATGCCCTTGAGGCCGGCGACGCCATGCAGGTCGACCAGATGCTCGGGGCTCGCGAGCCTGAGCTTCATCATCGGAACCAGGCTGTGGCCCCCGGCCAGCGCGCGGGCCTCATCGCCAAGCGTCGAAAGCAGGTTCACGGCGTCGGCCAGCGTTGCCGGCCGGTGATAACTGAACGGCCCTGGAATCATGCGTTTCCTCCATTCGTCCTTTGCGGACGTTGGAGGTGAAGCTGGTTGGAGGCGTTCTAAAGCGCAATCGCGTGGGCACAAACGCGGGAAAATCGCACGAAATGCGGATGGGTGCGCACGAAATGCGTCAGTATTACTTTCCTAATTCAATTCTTTGCCCACCCGGTCAGGAGGCGTGCCGCTTGGCGAGACCCAGCCGGGCCTTCACCTCGGCGATCCTGGCCCGGCTCACCGGCACCCGATGCGGCGATGGGCCGTCGAGTTCGACGATCGCGCCATCGCCTTCCTTGCGAACCAGGGTCACGTGCGCCATCGCCACGATGTGGCTGCGGTGCACCCGAAGGAACAGTCCGGGATCGAGCTGGGCTTCGGCCTCCGAAATCGACCACGGACACATCCGTTCCCGGATACCGTCATGCACCTTGGTGTAGTGGGCGTCCGCCCGGACGCTCCTGACATCGGCGGTGTCGATGAAGTGGGTACCGTCGGCGCCTTCGACCGGCATT
>DATCXE010000719.1:0-11063 GCA_036565985.1 Bradyrhizobium sp. | reverse complement strand
CCTGCCGATCCCGGGCCGCGGTCAGTTCTGCCTGGATTTTAGACAGTTCGGCAGGCTTGATCGCCTCCTCTTCGCGGTCCGGAGGCAGATCGTGGACCGGCAGATAGGATCCGGCTTCCCTGGGGCGTTCGGGCGCGCCCGCCGGCACGCCGACCCCGGGCATGTCGGCGATCTGGGTCGAGCAGCCGCCGAGCGCCAGTGCCGCTGCAAACAGCGCGGCAACCGACCGCAGCCTTATCGTTCGATCTGCCGGCATCCGTCCGGGAATCCCCTGCTACTCACGCACACTACACACTTTACAGGTATTCTCGATCGCGTGGAGGCGCTGGTACAAGCCTTGCAACGCTAAATCGTCCCGCTGTGTTGACTTCGCTATTTCGCTTCTTGCCGTTCAAACCATTGTCGCCCGAAACGATTAGAGCCCAAGCAGGAAATCCGTCTGGTGCGGCTGCAATGTGTCGAAACACGGAAACGTTATCGCAGTGCAACAAGGTTAACCGCAAACGCCATGACGACAATCGGCGCGGTGACGAACCCCGAACGAACCTATAGTGTCTCTGTAATGAGCGACGTAATGAGCGACGTTAATACCGAAACCTCCAACACTCAGGGCTCCAAGAGCTTCAACGCCGAAGCCTTTGCCATGAACATCGCCAGGGCGATGGAGACGAGCGGCCAGGCGCTTGCGGCCTACCTCAAGCCGCGCGAGGGCGGCGAGGTGATGGACAAGCCGCCCAGCGAAATCGGTGAAATCGTCAAGACGTTCTCGCAGGTCGCCGAATACTGGCTCTCCGACAGCCAGCGCGCTGCGGACCTGCAGACCAGGATCGGCAAGGCCTATCTCGATCTCTGGGGTTCGGCGGCACGCCGCATGACCGGCGAGCAGGCGACGCCGGCAATCGAGCCGTCGCCGCGCGACAAGCGCTTCAAGGATCCCGAATGGAAATCGAACCAGTTCTTCGATTTCGTGCTGCAGCTTTATCTGCTCACCACGCAATGGGCCGAGTCGCTGGTGAAGAACGCCGAGGGCCTCGATCCGCACACGCGCAAGAAGGCCGAGTTCTACGTCCAGCAGATCTCCAACGCGATCGCGCCGTCGAATTTCGTCTTCACCAATCCGGAAGTGCTGCGCGAGACGCTGGCGTCCAATGGCGACAACCTCGTGCGCGGCATGAAGATGCTGGCCGAAGACATCGAAGCCGGCCGCGGCACGCTGCGCATCCGCCAGTCCGATCCGTCGAATCTCGAGGTCGGCGTCAACATGGCGACGACGCCCGGCAAGGTAATCTACCAGAACGAGCTGATGCAGCTGATCCAGTATACGCCGACCACGGAAACCGTGCTGCGCACGCCGCTCCTGATCGTGCCGCCGTGGATCAACAAGTTCTACATTCTCGATCTCAAGCCGGAAAAGTCCTACATCAAGTGGTGCGTCGATCAGGGCATCACCGTGTTCGTGATCTCCTGGGTCAATCCGGACAAGGAACTCGGCAAGAAGACGTTCGACGACTACATGAAGCAAGGGCCGCTCACCGCGATGGACATCATCGAGAAGGTGACGGGCGAGATGAAGGTTCATACCGCCGGCTACTGCGTCGGCGGCACCCTGCTCGCATCGACGCTGGCGTGGCTTGCCGAGAAGCGGCGGCAGCGCGTCACCTCGGCAACCTTCTTTGCGGCGCAGGTCGACTTCACCCATGCCGGCGACCTCCTGGTGTTCGTCGACGAGGACCAGATCTCGGCGCTAGAGCGCGACATGAAGGCTGCCGGCGTGCTCGAAGGCAGCAGGATGGCGATGGCCTTCAACATGCTGCGGTCGAATGACCTGATCTGGTCCTATGTCGTCAGCAACTACCTGAAGGGACAGCCGCCCTCCTCGTTCGACCTGCTGCACTGGAATTCCGACGCCACGCGGATGCCGGCGGCGAACCATTCCTATTATCTGCGCAACTGCTACCTGGAAAACCGGCTGACCGGCGGCAGCATGGTGCTGGACAACACGCTGCTCGACCTGTCGAAGGTCAAGGTGCCCGTCTACAATCTGGCGACGCGCGAGGATCACATCGCGCCGGCGGATTCGGTGCTGTACGGCTCCCAGTTTTTCGGCGGCCCGGTAAAATTCGTTCTGTCGGGTTCCGGTCACATCGCCGGCGTGGTCAATCCGCCTGCATCAGGCAAGTACCAGTACTGGACCAACGACAACATCAAGGACGTCAAGCTTGCCGACTGGCTGACGAACGCCACCGAACACAAGGGCTCGTGGTGGCCCGACTGGCTGCAGTGGCTGGAGGCCATCGATTCCGAGCGTGTTCCCGCGCGCGCCGTTGGCACCGCCGGGATGCCGCCGATCGAGGATGCGCCCGGCAGCTACGTCCGCGTCCGCGCATAGCGCCGACTCGCGTTGTCCGGTATGATCAGCCGTCCCGTGCCGGGAATCGAGATCGTTTGAGGGGAAACCAATGACACGCGAACTGTTCTGGCTGACTCTGACCGTGATTTTGACCGGGCTGCTGTGGGTTCCCTACATCATCAATCGCTGCCAGGTGCGGGGCCTCTCCGGCGCCATGGCCAATCCCTCGCGCGCCGACAAGCCGCAAGCGGATTGGGCCAACCGGCTGATGTTCGCGCACGACAACGCAATCGAGAATTTGATCATCTTCGCGCCGCTGGTGCTGATCCTCAACGACCTCGACTATTCCACCAAATGGACCGTGATGGCGTGCGCCGTGTATTTCTGGTCGCGCGTCGCGCATCTGATCGTCTACACGCTGGGCCTGCCGGTGTTCCGGACGCTGGCCTTCACCGTCGGCTTCCTGGCGCAGGCCGTGCTGGCGCTGGCGATCTTCAAGGTGGTTTGAGGTCGGCCGAACCCTCGGCTCAGTTCGCGGCGATCGACCGGATGGTCGGACGGTGGCGGCTGAGCCAATACAGCATGAGCAGAGCAGCGCTCGCACATAGCATGCCGAAACCAAGCAGGGCGTTGCTGCCAAAATTCGACAGCAGGCCAACCAGAATTGGCGGCGAAGCTGCGGAGATGAGATTAAGCGGCAAGGCGATGCGCGACGTTGCCTTGGCGAATTCGACGTTGTCGTAGAAGACCAGCGGAATGGTCGCACGCGCGACCGCAAGCGCACCGCTGCCGAGGCCGTACAGCAGAATGAAGGTTGCGATCATCCAGTGCGATCCGCCGCCGATCATCAGAAGCAGTATCGCCACGACAAGGGTTGAGGTGGCGATCAGCGCCGTCGTGATCCCATCCCACCGCCCACCACCGAGAAAATCGAGCCCTCGGGCGCTGACCTGAATCACGCCGAGCATCGAACCGAAGTGACGGCCTGCGTCGGCGACAGGCCCTCCGCTTTCAAGAGTTCGATCATTGTGGCGCCGAATCCGAAGGTGACGAAGGCGCACAATACGGTCGCCGCGACGATCAGGTAGAACGTGCGTTTCCGGACGATGCGGGGTTCGCCAGTCAGGAGCAACGAACCGACATCTTCTTTCCGTTCAGTGCGAAGCGGCAATCCGAACGTGTAGAGCGGCAGACAGACCAGAACCATCAGTCCGGCATAGACCAGACAGGTGCCGCGCCATCCCAGCGCATCCGAAAGAAACGCGGTGGTCGGCCAGAATACGCTGCTTGCCAGTCCCGTCACCAGCATCAGGGCGCCGATCGCACGCCTTGCACCGCGGCCCGCAATCTCATTGAGCAGGATGTAGGTGGCAGTGGCCAACGTCGCGCTGCCGGCCATGCCGAGGATGATCCATGCGGCGAAGAACGACGCGGGGCCGGTCGAATGGGACAGCAGAACGAAGCCCGGCGCGGCGACAATGGTGCCCGCGATCATCACACGCCGCGCCCCGAACCGGATGAATGCCTTGGCGAGAACCGGGGCGGACAAACCCGTAGCTACATAGAAGATCGAATTGCCGGCGAACACAGCCGAGATGTCCATGCCGAGATCAGCGGCGACTTCCCGACCCACGACGGCCAGAAGGCCGACGGTGCCCCATCCAATGACCTGCCCGATCGCAACGACAACAAGTACGCCGATGATTTTCTTGCCGGACTCCAAGGACCGCATCTTTCCAACCGCGATACCCAACTGGGCGTCAGCGACCCTTCCTGGCCAGGACGAACAGCATCTTGGCCCATTGATTGTCGAAACCTATCACCTCGCCGGTCTCGATCTCCAGCGAACTCCATTTTCCGGCACTTGTATAATTGGTTCGGAGCCAGTCCGGCGATGGATAATTGTAATATCGGTTGAGCGTGTCGCGCCCCTCGGCGTCGCCGGTCTTGTAGCTTGCGAAGAAGACGCCGTCCGCCTTGAGCGCGCGCCAGATCGATCCCAGAACTCCGGCGAGTTCGTCCCGCGGAACGTGCAGCAGGCAGGCGTTGGCCCAAACGGCATCATAGGCCTCGACTTCATCGAGTTCATGAAACAGCAGCGTCTCGACGGTGCGGCCGAGACGACGCGAAGCGACATCGGCCATTTCCGGCGAGCCATCAGTCGCGCGAACATCAAACCCTCGCGCCAGCATTTCCGCCGTGTCGCCGCCGGCGCCGCATCCAAGTTCGAGAATGGAAGCGTCGGATGGAAGCAACGCCAGGAACGCCGTCAGCCGCGCCTGACGCGAGGTGATCTCGCGCCCGGCATAGGCTTCGGCGTTGCCGCGGTAGAATTGCAGCGTCTGGTCGTCCACGGGGCCCTCCCCTTCGGAAATGCCGGATCGGCTACTTGTCGGGCAAGCCCAGCATCAGCCGCATGTTCTGCACCGCCGCGCCCGACGCTCCCTTGCCGAGATTGTCGAGCCGCGCGACCAGCACCGCCTGGCGATGCTTGTCGCTGGCAAAGACGTAAAGCTCGAGCTTGTTGGTCTCGTTCAGCGCCTCCGGCTCGATCCGCCCACCCTTGCTCGCCGCGTTCTCGAGCGGCATGACCGAGACGTATTTGCTCCCGGCGTATCGCTTGGCCAGCGCGGCGTGCAGGTCGGCTCCGCTGGGTTTGCCCGTCAGCGTGTCGAGATGCAGCGGCACCGAGACCAGCATTCCCTGCCGATAATTGCCGACCGACGGCACGAAGATCGGCCGCCGCGTCAGCTTCGAGTAAAGCTGCGTCTCCGGCAGATGCTTGTGCTCGAAGCCGAGGCCGTACAATTCGAAGGACGGCGCGCTGCCATCCTCGAAACTCGCGATCATCGACTTGCCGCCGCCCGAATAGCCGCTCACCGCGTTGATGGTGACGGGATAGTCCGGAGGCAACAGGCCCGCATCGACCAGCGGCCGCAGCAGCGCGATGCCGCCGGTCGGATAGCAGCCGGGATTCGAGACCTTCCTCGCAGTCCGGATCTTGTCGGCCTGGTCGGGCGTGAGTTCTGGAAAGCCATACGTCCAGTCGCTGGCCACTCGAAAAGCCGTCGACGCGTCCAGCACCTTGGGCGCGCTCGCCCCCATGCTGTCGATCAGCGCAACCGTTTCCTTCGCGGCATCGTCGGGCAGGCAGAGGATGACGAGGTCCACCTCGCTCAGGAGCGCCCGCTTGGCGGCGGGATCCTTGCGCTTGTCCTCGGCAATGCTCTTCACAACGACGTCGTTCTGCAGCCGAAGGCGTTCCTGAATGCCGAGGCCCGTCGTTCCGGAGGCGCCGTCGACGAACACGGCGGACTTGGTCGAGCCCCCCACGGTCTTGGGCTGGTGGCTGTCGGTGAGGGTCATGGCGCGTTCCTTTCGAACTGGTTCGTTTCGTTGGCGAAGGCTTGCGGCCGCGCCTCTCTCATCAAATGCGCAATATGCTGCGCGCCGGCGTCGGCCCGCGTGGCAAGCGAGCCCGCGACCGCGGCATAGTCGGTTTCGGATTTGTGCTGGTTCAGCTTGAAGCTGCCCTCAACCTCTTCAACCGTCATCTCAAGACCCACGATCGCCTTCTTCATCGCTTCCAGCCGCCCGGCCGTCATCTTCGATGACAGCCATGGCTTTTTCGGCAACAGCCTCTCCTCGAACTTGGCGCTGAGCGCTTCGATCTGCTCGGCGAGTTCGTTCGCGGACATTGCCCGGACAGGCCCGGTCAGGTGCACCGCCTGGTAGAGCCAGGTCGGCACCTGGTCCGGCGAAACGTACCAGTCCGGTGAGACATAGGCATCCGCGCCGTTGACGGCCAGCAGCCAGGAAGCGGTGCCGTCGGCGAGCTTTACCAGCGGATTGTGACGCGCGACATGAAACGCCGCACGCGGCGTGCCGTCATTGGCCGAGGTCAGATAGAACGGCAGCGACGAGGCGACCGGCTTTTTGCCGTCCCACGCGCAGGCGAGGCCAAAGCCGCGCGCTTCCGCGAACGCGAGGCTCGCGGCGCGGTCGGACTTGAACTGAGGTGGCGTATACATCTCAAACTCCTGCTTGACGTAGGAGCCGCCAGTTCAGACCGCGTTTTCTGGAAAAGGAAGAAGCCGCGGGACCGATCCGGCGGCAGAGGCGACGATCTTAAACGCAGACGTCCGCCCATACCGCGATAATGCGGCGGCGGCGAGCGATGAACATGGTCGAGGCGAAAGTCATGGGCGCGGCTATAGGGCCGCACCCGGCTGGCGTCAAGTTTTTCGAAGTCATTCCGGGATGGTCCGAAGGACCAGACCCGGAATCTCGAGATTCCGGGTTCGATGCTGCGCATCGCCCCGGAACGACACCTCTCGTCAGATCACCGGATTCCAATGCGCCGGTACCACCCGGTAGCCATTGCCGTCCTTTTCGACGTTGCCGAGGCCGGGGAATGGAAAATGGAAACCCTGCACCTGCAGCTTCTCCGCCACCACCATGTCATAGGTCTTGCGGCGGGCCGCTTCGGCCATGGCGGGATCCTGGTCGAAGAAGGCGTGCCAGCCGGGATTGGCGGCAAACAGGTATGGAACGTTGGTGACGTCGGACTGGATGAACACCTTGCCCGTGCCCGACGACAGCACGTAGGAGGTGTGCCCCGGCGTGTGGCCGGCGGTCTCGACTGCGAGCAGGCCGGGAGCTACTTCCTTGCCCCACTCATAGGGCGTCACTTTCTTCTTCAGGCCGGCCTCGAGCACGCGGCGGGCGTTCTTGAACACGCCCGGCATGCGCTCGCCGGTCTGCTTGGCCATTTCGCCATCGTCCATGAAATATTTCCACTCGACGGACGGCACCAGCACTTCGGCGTTGGCGAACGCGGGCGCGCCCTCGGCATTGAGCAGGCCGTTGATGTGGTCGCCGTGGAAATGCGAGATCACCACCATGTCGACGGCCTTCGGGTCGAAGCCGGCCGCGGCCATGTTGGTGGCGAACTGGCCGACGGCGCCCTTGCTCGATGCAAACGCGCCCGGACCGTTGCCGGTGTCGAGGACGATCAGCTTGCCGCCGGAATTGATGACCAGCGGCCCGAACTGGATGCTGACCTTGTCCTTCGGCATGTAGGCTTTCTCGAGCGCCGCGGCGACCTCGTCCTTCTTCGCGTTGAGGACGAAGGTGTCGCCGAGCGGGAACGTATTCACGCCGTCGGAAATGACAGTCACCTGCGCGTCGCCCAGCTTGTAGCGATAGAAGCTGGGCGCCTGCTTGTCGGCCATCGGCGCGGCAGCCCTGGCGGGCGCACCGGTCAGGAGCGGCGAAGCGGCCAGCGCCGCGGCGCCGGCGAGTGCGTGACGTCGTGTCAGTTCCATGTGATGATCTCCCAGTAAGACGATGAGCGAGACGATGAGTGCGGCAGGGATCTCCCGCCTTCTTGGTTTGCCGTTTGCCGGGCTACCGCTGATTCCACCGTCGATTTACGGTAGCGCGACGACGGTAGCGCGACGTCAGGACGAGAGACGTTTAGTCCGTATCCACCGAGCTAACACCCGCACCATCGGCTTATTCCGGCCTGCCCTACGCCGCCCGCCACAGCCATTCGGCGATCTTGGCCATCACGTCGCCGGACAGCAGCAGGACGCCGGACCAGACCAGCGCCGAGACGAAGTTTGCGATCTGGAACGGCCAGTACGACATCTCGAAAATGCCGGCGGCAAGCGGCACCGAAGCCCGCAGGGGGCCGAAGAAGCGGCCGATAAAGATCGAGGGCACGCCCCATTTCTGGACGAAGGCCTCGCCGCGCGGCAGGATCTCCGGGTAGCGCGACAGCGGCCACATGTCGGCGACATGTTCCTTGAACTTGTAGCCGAACCAGTAGGAGACCCAATCGCCCAGCGCCGCGCCCAGGCCGCCGGCCAGCCAGACCGGCCAGAAATTGATGCCGCTGACGCCGACCAGCGCACCGATCGCGACCAGCGCCCCCCAGGCCGGAACCAGCAGCGAGATGAAGGCGAGCGATTCGCAGAACGCCAGCACCAGTACGATCGGAGCGGCCCAGGCCTGATGGTCGCGCACGAAATCAGCCAGGGCGCGCACGTAGTCATCCATGTCCTGAAATGCCTCCGCCCCGTTTCCGCCGACGAACCGTTTTCAGGTTCCAAGCCCCGCGAAGACGTACGCCAGCCAATTGAGTGACTTCAAGTCACAATGACCGACACCGGGCGTGATCGCCGTTGATTCCCACCGGTATGAGGGCTACTGCCGCCGGAATCGGCCGGACGGCAAGGCCTCCGCGGGGGAACTCAGCTTTGAGGTGGCGGCGGTCGCCGCGGTGGGCGCGGCTTCGCCGGACGCGTCGATGCGGGAGCGGCCGGTTGCAGGGTCACGATGACAGGATTGGGCTTGTGATCCAGCGCTGCACCGGTGGCCGCATCCACGCCCATGCCGACCACCCCGCCAAGCAGGAGGTTGCCTGCGAAACCCGCCGCGCCCGTGCCCGGAATTTCCTTGGTGAGCGGGATAATCTGCGGCTCGTATCCCTCCTTATTGACGGTCACCGTGATGTCGGCGCTGCGCTTGGCCACGACCACGCACGGGGTGACGCAGGAAGTCGGAACATCAAGTCCCGATACCTCCGCGACCGCGCCCGACGGTGTGGTCGAAATTGAAATGTTTTCGGTGGTTCCGCGCGTCACCGACGCGCAGCCAACACACGGCGCCACTAATGCGGCAGCCAACAGCAACCTGAGCATTGAATTGTCCCCATGCACCCGCCGGAACTTTCACGCAACCTGTGGCTGAAAGCAAGCCGGTAATGCCGGCCGACGGCACATTGTTAGCCGGGCTCAATCCGCTTATTAGCCGCCACTCCCTCGGTGACCCGCCCTGCCACGGCCCCCCCGACCGTCACTTTTTCAGCCTATCCGTGGCATAGTCACAGCAACCGATTCGCTGCCGCGCTCTGCGCGAACCATATAAAGAGCCATGTCCAAATCATTGAAATCAGCCGCAAAAGCCAAATCGCCCAGTGACCTGTTCGGGTCGGAACCGAAAGGCCGCGCCGTGCCGAAGGCGGCGCCGCGCGCCGGCAATGCGGAGGCCGGCTACACCGCGG
Source organism: Bradyrhizobium sp. (assembly GCA_036565985.1). GTDB lineage: Bacteria > Pseudomonadota > Alphaproteobacteria > Rhizobiales > Xanthobacteraceae > Bradyrhizobium. Next base: position 1,644 of record DATCXE010000719.1, on the reverse strand, counting down.
CCGACATCGAGGTGCTCGAAGGGCTGGAGCCGGTTCGCCGCCGCCCCGGCATGTATATCGGCGGCACCGACGAAAAGGCGCTGCACCATCTGTTCGCTGAAGTCATCGACAACGCCATGGACGAGGCGCTGGCCGGGCATGCGTCGTTCATCGAGGTCGAACTGACCACCGACGGCTTCCTGACCGTCACCGACAACGGCCGCGGCATCCCGGTCGATCCGCATCCGAAATTTCCGAAGAAGTCCGCGCTCGAAGTCATCATGTGCACGCTGCATTCCGGCGGCAAGTTCGACTCCAAGGTCTACGAGACCTCGGGCGGCCTGCACGGCGTCGGCGTGTCCGTGGTCAACGCGCTGTCCTCGCGTCTCGAGGTCGAAGTCGCGCGCAGCCAGAAACTTTACCGGATGAGTTTCGAGCGCGGCCATCCCAAGGGCAAGCTCGAAGACCTCGGCAAGATCAACAACCGCCGCGGCACCCGCATCCGGTTCAAGCCGGACACCGACATCTTCGGCGCGAAAGCTGCGTTCAAGCCGCAGCGCCTGTTCAAGATGACGCGCTCGAAGGCCTATCTGTTCGGCGGCGTCGAAATCCGCTGGCGTTGCGATCCCGAGTTGTTGAAGGGCCTCGAGGACGTCCCGGCCGAGGACAGCTTCCACTTCCCTGGAGGCCTCAAGGATTATCTTGCCGCCGCCATTCACGCCGACACGCTGGTGCATCCGGATATCTTCTCGGGCAAGTCCGGCCGCAATGGTGCTCACGGCGCCTGCGAATGGGCGGTGGCATGGACGGCGGATGCCGACGGCTTCCTCTCCTCCTACTGCAACACCGTGCCGACGCCCGACGGCGGCACCCATGAATCCGGCCTGCGCAGCGCGATGCTGCGCGGCCTGAAGGACCATGCCGAGCGCATCGGCCAAGGCAAGCGCGCCGCGCCCGTCACGTCGGAAGACGTCATGGTCGGCGCCGCGATCATGCTTTCCGTGTTCGTGCGCGAGCCGGAATTCCAGGGCCAGACCAAGGACCGGCTGGCGACCGCGGAAGCCCAGAAGATCGTCGAACAGGCGATCAAGGATCCGTTCGACCATTGGTTGTCGGGCAACCCGCTGCAGGCCAACAAGCTGCTCGACTTCGTGATCGAGCGCGCCGACGAGCGGCTGCGCCGCCGCGCCGAGAAGGAGACGTCGCGCAAGACGGCTGTGAAGAAGCTGCGCCTGCCCGGTAAGCTCGCCGACTGCACCAACACCGCGACCGAAGGCTCCGAGCTCTTCATCGTCGAGGGCGACTCGGCCGGCGGCAGCGCAAAGCAGGCGCGCGACCGCAAGACCCAGGCGATACTTCCCCTGCGCGGAAAAATTCTCAACGTCGCCTCCGCCGGCAAGGACAAGCTGACTGCCAACGCGCAGCTTTCCGACCTGATGCAGGCGATCGGCTGCGGGACGCTGGCGCATTACCGCGAGGAAGATCTGCGCTATTCGCGCATCATCATCATGACGGACGCCGACGTCGACGGCGCGCACATCGCCTCATTGCTGATCACGTTCTTCTACCGCCAGACGCCGCGGCTGATCGACGAGGGACATCTCTATCTGGCGGTGCCACCGCTCTACAAGCTGACCCATGGCAGCAAGTCGGTCTATGCCCGCG
>DATCXE010000688.1:0-2093 GCA_036565985.1 Bradyrhizobium sp. | reverse complement strand
CCGTTCGACGTGACCCATGGCGACAAGACCGTGACCGTGACGCGCTGGATGCGCGGCATCGATGCGCCGCCGTTCTGGGCCGCGCAGTTGCGCAAGCCTGGCCCGGTCGACCGCTGGCAGATCATCCATTTCCAGGCGCCGGGCACCGTCAACATTGACGTCGGCGTTGCGCCCGCAAGCACCGGCGCGCCGGAGGGCGACCGCTCGCAGGGCGTCAACGGCTTCGTGCTCAACACCATGACCCCGGAGACCGAGACCAGTTGTCACTATTTCTGGGCCTTCGTCCGCAATTACCGGACAACGGAGCAGAAGCTGACCACCGAAATCCGCGAGGGCGTGTCGAACATCTTCCACGAGGATGAAATCATCCTCGAGGCGCAGCAGCGCGCGATGGACGAGAATCCCGACCGCGTCTTCTACAATCTCAACATCGACGCTGGCGCGATGTGGGCACGGCGCGCGATCGAGCGCATGGTGGCGCGCGAGACCGCGCCGCAGAACGCCCAGGCCGCGGAGTGATGCCATGAGCGAACGCGATTCCGAGCGCTCCGTCTCGCAGACCGTGCGCGCGCAACTTGCGCTGCGCGACATGATCCTTTCGGGACGGCTGCGTCCGGGCGAACGCATCAGCGAATTGCAGGCGGTCGATATCACGGGCGTATCGCGGACGCCGGTGCGGCTCGCGCTGGTCCGGCTGGAGGACGAGGGCCTGCTGCAGGCGATCCCTTCCGGCGGCTTCATGGTGAAGGCGTTCACCGAGCGGGACATTCTGGATTCGATCGAACTGCGCGGCACGCTGGAGGGCCTCGCCGCACGCTTCGCGGCCGAACGCGGCGCCAGCGCGCGCAGCCTCGAACCACTGAAGGAGTGTCTTGCCGATCTCGACCAGTTGGTCCGGCAGGATCCGGTTTCGGTCGAAGCCTTCTCCGCCTATGTGACCATGAACGCGCGCTTTCATGCGCTGCTGAACGAATTGTCCGCCAGCGCGCCGCTGATACGGGAAATCGACCGCGTCTCGGCGCTGCCGTTCGCTTCCCCCAGCGCGTTCGTTATGGCGCAGTCGGCGCTGCCGGAGGCGCACCAGATTTTGCTGCTCGCGCAGGATCATCACCGCATCGTGGTCGACGCGATCGAGAACCGTGAAGGCGCCCGCGCCGAGGCCGTGATGCGCGAGCATTCCCGCCTCGCCGCGCGCAATCTCCGTTTGGCGATCCGAAATCGCACGCATCTCGATCTGCTGCCTGCCCTCGCCCTACTCAAATCATCAGCCGAATAGGATCGCCATGCGCTTTGCCGAGCAATGGAACTGGTGCACCGTCGAAGCGATCCGCGACGTCACGCCCCGGATCCGCGAATTCCGGCTTCGTCCGGATAACGGCCACGTGCCGCCCTTCCCGGCCGGCAGCCATATCAGTGTTAACGTGCTGATCGACGGACAGCCCGCGCGGCGATCCTATTCGCTGGTGGCGAACAGCGATCCCGGCACCTATCGCATCGCGGTTCGGCGGGCGCCGGACAGCCGCGGCGGCTCGCGCGGCATGTGGAACCTGCAGCCGGGCGTACGAATCGAAGCCAGCAACCCGATCTCGTTGCTCGATATCGACTGGACGAGGCAGAACTATTGCCTCGTTGCGGGCGGCATCGGCATCACGCCAATCTTTGCTATCGCTGCTGCCCTTCACCGTAGAGGTATCGATCTCACCCTGCATTATGCGGTGAGATCGCGCGGCGACGCGGCGTTTCTCGACGAACTATTTGCGATGCTCGGCGAGCGGCTGATCGTGAACGCCTCCGATGAAGGCGCGCGGATTGACCTGGACGCCACCTTCCGCGCCCTCCCTGACGACGCCATCGCCGTGATGTGCGGCCCGATGCGGATGCTGGAGGCCGCGCGGCGCGCGTGGAACGATGCGGGACGAGCGCCCGCAGACTTGCGCTACGAAACCTTCGGCTCCAGCGGCCTCATGCCGACGGCGGAGTTCCGTGTACGGCTGAAGGATACGGATACCGAGCTCGTGGCGCCACACAACAGCTCGATGCTCGACGCCCTGAACGGCGCCGGCTTCGAGGTGATATCGGATTGCCAGCGCGGC
>DATCXE010000666.1:0-4589 GCA_036565985.1 Bradyrhizobium sp. | reverse complement strand
CTTCTCGAAGCTGCATGCAATGTTCTTCTCGGGCGCGGCGCTGTCGCCGTTCGTGTGGAACAGCCTCGACGAGCTTTCGGTTCGGGAGACCGGCTATCGCGTGCCGATGCTGACCGGCCTTGGCGCCACCGAAACCGCACCATTCTTCATGTCGGTCAATCCGTTCACCAGCCGCTCCGGGCATGTCGGGCTGCCGGTTTCGGGCAATGACGCGAAGCTCGTGCCCAACAACGGCAAGCTGGAAGTTCGCGCCAGGGGACCGAACGTCATGCCGGGTTATTGGCGCCAGCCTGACATGACGGCGAAGGCCTTCGACGAGGAAGGCTTCTATAAGCTCGGCGATGCGATCAAGCCCGCCGATCCCCAAAATTTCGACGCCGGTTTCGATTTCGACGGCCGCCTCGGTGAGGACTTCAAACTCGCGAGCGGCACCTGGGTCAGCGTCGGTCCGCTGCGGGCGCGCTTTGTCGGCGCGTGCGCGCCGCTGGTGCGCGACGTCGTGATCGCCGGCATCAACCGCGACGAAATATCGGCGCTGGTGGTGCTCGATCTCGACGGCTGCCGGCTGATCAATCCGACGATCCCACCGGATGATATCGCCGCGGCCGCGTCCGACCCGCTGATCCGTGCAGCCTTTCGCGAACGTTTCGAGAGGCTGGTCGAAAGCGCCACGGGTTCGTCGACCCGGATCGTGCGCGCGGTCCTGCTCGATACGCCGCTGTCGATCGATCGCGGCGAGGTCACCGACAAGGGGTCGATCAATCAGCGCGCGGTGCTGGAACATCGCAGCGCGCTGATCGAGGAAATCTATTCACCCGCGCCGCCGGCGCAGGTGATCACGCTCTAACGGTTTCGAAGAAGAGTTCATCAGGGAGAGGACCATGCAGCTGAAGGACCAGGCCGCCATCGTCACCGGCGGCGCATCGGGTTTGGGCGCGGCGACCGCGCGCCGGCTGGCCGCAGAGGGCGCCAGGGTCGCCGTCTGCGATCTCAATGCCAAGCTTGCCGAAACCGTTGCCGCGGAGATCGGCGGCGTCGCCGTCATCTGCGACGTTTCGGATGCGGCTTCGGCCGAGGCCGCGGTTGCCAACGCCGCGGCGGCGCACGGTCCGGCGCGCGTGCTGGTGAACTGCGCCGGCATCGGCGTCGCCAAGCGGGTGATCGGCAAGGAAGGCCCGATGGCGCTCGGCGATTTCGACAAGGTGATCAAGGTCAACCTGATCGGCTCCTTCAACATGCTGCGGCTGGCGACGGCTGCGATGTCGAAGCTGGAGCCGCTGGCGACCGGCGAACGCGGCGTCGTGATTTCCACCGCCTCCGTCGCGGCCTATGACGGCCAGATCGGGCAGTCAGCCTATTCGGCCTCGAAGGGCGGCATCGTCGCGATGACGCTGCCGATCGCGCGCGAACTGGCGCAGTTCGGCATCCGCGTGCTGACGATCGCGCCCGGCCTGTTCCTCACGCCGCTGCTCGCCAATCTGCCGCAGGAAGCGCAGGACTCGCTCGCCGCCTCGATCCCGTTTCCGCGCCGGCTCGGCCAGGCCGACGAGTTCGCCTCGCTCGTCCTTCACATGGTCGACAACCCCTATCTGAACGGCGAAGTGGTGCGGCTCGATGCCGCGCTTCGCATGGCGCCGCGATAGGTATCAGTATGGATATGAAGCGGGCGGCGACCGCATCTTCACCTCTCCCTTCGGGAGAGGCAGCCCACCTTCATTGCCACACCATCGAGGTGGAGTAGGTCCGTGTTCATCAACAAGCGCGACGTGCAGATCCAGTGGGGCGATTGCGACCCCGCCAACATCGTGTACTACCCGCGCTACTTCGCGATGTTCGACGATTCGACCTCGATCATGTTCGAGGCGGCCGGCTTTTCGAAACAGGACATCATTCACAAATACGGGCTCGTCGGCATCCCGATGGTCGATACGCGGGCGAAGTTTCATATTCCGTCCACCCATGGCGACTGGATCAGGATCGAGAGCCGGATCGAGAGTTTCAAGCGGTCCAGCTTCGAGGTGCTCCACAACGTCTTCAAGGGCGAGCGGCTGGCGATCGAGGCGTTCGAGACCCGCGTGCTGGTCGGCCGTCACCCGGACGATCCGGAACGGCTGAAATCGGCACCGATGCCGCCGGAGATCGTCGAGCGGTTCATGCGGGGCTGACTCGCATCCCCGGGGCTGACTCAGTCCCCGGCATGACCTAAAGAAGGGGCTGAATTGAGCGCAGGGTTTTGTTTAAACGACAAAGAGATAAATCAAGGGAGGAATGAATGAAGAAGGCTTTTCTGTCCGCTGCTGCCGTCGTGGCGGCTCTGGCTTTGCCGGGCTCTCCGGCGCTCGCGCAGTCCAACGAGATCGTGATCGGTATCACCGTCACCACGACCGGTCCCGCGGCAGCGCTCGGCATTCCCGAACGCAACGCGCTTGATTTCGTGCCGAAGGAAATCGGCGGCGTGCCGCTCAAGGTCATCGTGCTCGACGACGGCGGCGATCCGACCACGGCAACCACCAACGCGCGGCGGTTCGTGACCGAATCCAAGGCCGACATCATCATGGGCTCCTCGACGACGCCCCCGACCGTCGCGGTCTCCACGGTTGCCAACGAGGCGGGGATTCCGCATTTCGGCCTGGCGCCATTCCCGATCAACGAGGCGCGCGCGAAGTGGTCGGTGGCGATGCCGCAGCCGATTCCGATCATGGGCAAGGTGCTGTACGAGCACATGAAGGCGCACGGCATCAAGACCGTCGGCTATATCGGCTACTCCGATTCCTACGGCGACCTCTGGATGAACGACTTCAAGGCCCAGGCCATCCCGATGGGATTGAGCGTGGCGACCGAAGAGCGTTTCGCCCGGCCTGATACGTCGGTCGCCGGCCAGGTGCTGAAGATCGTCGCCGCCAACCCCGACGCCGTTCTCGTCGGCGCCTCCGGGACCGCCGCGGCACTGCCGCAGACGACGCTGCGCGAGCGCGGCTACAAGGGCCTGATCTACCAGACCCACGGCGCCGCCAGCATGGACTTCATCCGCATCGCCGGACCGTCGGCGGAAGGCGTGATCATGTCCTCGGGTCCGGTGATGTCGCCGGAGACACAGCCTGACAGCGCGTTGACCAAGAAGCCGGGGCTTGCGCTCAACACTGCGTACGAAGCCAAGTATGGCGCCAACAGCCGCAGCCAGTTCGCCGGCCACTCCTACGACGCCTTCGAAGTGCTCAAGCGCGTGGTGCCAGTGGCATTGAAGAAGGCCAAGCCCGGCACGCCCGAATTCCGCGAGGCGATCCGTCAGGCGCTGATGAGCGAGAAGGACATCGCCGCGAGCCAGGGCGTCTACAACTTCACCGAAAAGGATCGCTACGGCCTCGACGACCGGTCGCGCATCATCCTGACCGTGAAGGACGGCAAATACGTCCCGGCGAAGTAAGGGGCAACTAGTAGATCCTCATGGTGAGGAGGCGCAAAGCGCCGTCTCGAACCATGAGGGCCCCGCCCGTGCCATTCATCCTTCGAGACGCACGCTGACGCGTGCTCCTCAGGATGAGGTCTGACGGGGTGCGGCGCAGGATCGCAGGGTGGGCAAAGCGGAGCGTGCCCACCATTTAGCGACGAACGACAGAGATGGTGGGCACGGCGCGTTCGCGCCTTTGCCCACCTTACGGAAGAAGCGAACCTACACCTGCGTCGCGTCCTCGTGCTGAAAGCCGAGATAGCTCGCAGCGACGCGCTGGTTGGCGGCGATATCCTTCGCCGATCCGGACAGGATGAACTCGCCGAGCTCCATCACGTAGGCGCGGTCGGCGATCTGCAGCGCGGCCTTCGCGTTTTGCTCCACCAGCAGCACCGAGACGCCGGCGGCGCGCAGTTCGCCGATGGTGCGGAAGATGTCGGCGACGATGATCGGCGCCAGCCCGAGGCTCGGCTCGTCGAGCATCAGCAATTTCGGCGCGCCCATCAATGCGCGGCCCATCGCCAGCATCTGCTGCTCGCCGCCGGAGAGCGTGCCGGCCAGTTGCTTGCGCCGCTCCTTCAGCCGCGGAAACAGCGCGTAGACTTTTTCGAACGATTGCGCCGCGGTGGCCTTTGGAATCCGGAACGCGCCAAGCAGCAGATTGTCCTCGACATTCATGGTGCCGAACAGTTCACGATGCTCGGGCACGAGGCTCAGGCCCGCGGCGACGCGATCCTCGATGTCGAGCGGCGCCATGTCGTCGCCCGCGAAGGCGGCGGTGCCCTTCAGCGGCAGCACGCCCATGATGGCGTTCAGCAGCGTGCTCTTGCCGGCGCCGTTGGCGCCGATGATGGTGACGATCTCGTTGCCGGCAACGTCGAGCGACACCGAACGGACGGCTTCGACCTTGCCGTAGGAGACGTGCACGTCGGAGACCGATAACAGCGCGCTCATGCGGTGGCTCCGAGATAGGCCTTGATCACGTCGGGATTGGACTTGATCGCATCCGGCGTCCCCTCGGCGATCTTGGTGCCGAAATCCAGCACCACGACGCGGTCGGCGAGGTCCATCACGAATCCCATGTCGTGCTCGACCAGCAGCACCGACATGCCGCCGTCGCGCAATTGGCGCAGGAGTGCGG
>DATCXE010000648.1:0-9863 GCA_036565985.1 Bradyrhizobium sp. | reverse complement strand
CATCTATCCCCGTTCGGAGAGGTGGATTGCTTCGCTTCGCTCGCAATGACGCGGTTAACCCTTTGCCCGAGCCTTCGCGTTCAACGCAGCCGCGACGCGGCTGACCGGAGGCCGTCCGATCAGCCGGCTCACGACGTTGGTCGCCGCGACCAGCTTGCTCATGTCGACGCCGGTCGAAATGCCCAAGCCTTCGAGCATGTAGACCACGTCCTCGGTCGCGACATTACCGGTCGCGCCGGGGGCATACGGGCAGCCGCCGAGACCGCCGGCGGCGGAATCGATCACGCGGCAGCCTTCTTCCATCCCGGCATAGAGGTTGGCGAGCGCCTGGCCGTAGGTGTCGTGGAAATGCATCGCCAGATTGGCCATCGGCACGTGGCCGGCAACCGCGCGCAGCAGCTGCCGCGCCTTGAGCGGCGTGCCGACGCCGATGGTGTCGCCGAGCGAGATTTCGTAGCAGCCGAGGTCCCACAGCACTTTTGCAACGTCGACCACCGCCTGCGGCCTGATCTCGCCCTCATAAGGGCAGCCAAGCACGATGGAGACATAGCCGCGCACCCGGACGCCGTCGGCCCTGGCGCGGGCGAGCACCGGCTTGAAGCGCTCGATCGACTCAGCAATGGAGCAGTTGATGTTGGCGCGCGAAAAACTTTCCGACGCTGCCGCAAACACCGCGATCAGTTTTGCGCCCGCAGCCTGCGAAGCCTCGTAACCCTTCTCGTTCGGCACCAGCACCGGCAGTTCGCAATCCGAATGATGATTGACGCCGCGCAGCACCTCGGCCGAGCCCACCATCTGCGGGATTGCCTTCGGCGAGACGAAAGCGCCGACCTCGACCGCCTTTAGCCCAGCGCCGATCAATGCCTCGATGAAGGCGATGCGGTCGGCAACGCTGATCGGGGTCTTCTCGTTCTGCAGGCCGTCGCGCGGGCCGACCTCGACAATGTGGACACCGTCGCTCATGACGTTGCCGCCGCTTCGACTTCGGCAAGCTCGACGCCTTCGCCGACGATGTCGCCCACCTTGCACTTGATCTTCTTCAGCACGCCCGCATAGGGCGCGCGCAGGGTCTGCTCCATCTTCATGACTTCAAGGGTGAGGATCGCCGCGCCCTTCTCCAGCGTCGCGCCCTCCTCGGCCAGCAGCGCCACGACAGTGCCGGGCAACGGCGCCACGATCTTGTCCTCACCGACATGCTCCTCGGTCTCGCCGCCGAACGGATCGACCCAGTGCAGGTCGAAGCGGCCGTTGCGGGTGCGCAGATAGAGCTCATGGCCCTCGATCACGGCGATCACACGCGACTTCATGCCCTCGATCGTGAGGTCGAAACCGTCACCGTCCGCAAGCGATGTCGCAAAGGCGAATTCGTGCTTGCCGATCGACAGCGTCGACGGTCCGGAGCCATATCGCAGTGTCACCTTCTGCTCGGCGCCCTGCCCCTGCCGGAACGAAAACACGCGCTGGCGCTGGCCGGCCGGCATCCAGCCGAAGGTCTGCCACGGCGAATGTGCTTCCTTGCGCGCCGACTTCCGCTCCTCGTAGACGAGGGCGGCCACCGCCGCGCAGAGTTCGAGATCGCCGGGCGTACCCGAAAATTCCGTCAGCTTCTTCAACTCGCGTTCGATGAAGCCGGTATCGATGGTGTTGGCGCGCACCTGCGGGTGGGTCACCAGCGCCGACAGGAACGGAATGTTGGTGACGATGCCGCGGACATCGGTCTCTTCCAGCCCGCGGTTGAGCCGCTCGATCGCGGCCTGCCGGGTCGGCGCCCACGCGATCACCTTGGCCAGCATGGCGTCATAGTACGGCGACACCGCATCACCATCGCGATAGCCCGCATCGATCCGCAGGCCGTCGACGGCATCAGGCGTGCGCCAGGTCTTGATCCGGCCCACGGAGGGCATGAAGTTCTTCTGCGGATTCTCCGCATAAACCCGCGCCTCGATGGCGTGCCCATTCAGCTTGATCTCGTTTTGCGCCAGCGGCAGCTTTTCGCCGAACGCCACCCGCAACTGCCACTCGACCAAATCGACGCCGGTAATCAGCTCGGTCACGGGATGCTCGACCTGCAGACGCGTGTTCATCTCGATGAAGAACACTTCCTTGCCGTCGGAGACGAATTCGATGGTGCCGGCGCCGACATAGTTCACGGCAGCAGCCGCCTTGCGCGCGGCGGCGCAGACGATCTCGCGCTGTTTGGCATCGAGCGTCGGCGACGGCGCTTCCTCGATCACCTTCTGGTGGCGCCGCTGCAGCGTGCATTCGCGCTCCCAGAGCGAAAGCAGATTGCCATGGCTGTCGCCGATGATCTGCACCTCGATGTGGCGGGGGTTCTGCACGAATTTTTCGATCAGCATCCGGTCGTCGCCGAACGCGGCCTTGGCCTCGCGCTTGGCGCTGACGATCGCGGCCGAAAGCTCGCCGGCCGAATTGACCACGCGCATGCCGCGCCCGCCGCCGCCCGCGGATGCCTTCACCAGCACCGGAAAACCGATCCTGTCGGCGGCCTTTGCCAGCGTCGCCTCGTCCTGGGCCTCGCCGTGATAGCCGGGCACCAGCGGCACATCCGCTTTTTCCATCAGCTCTTTCGAGCCGGATTTCGAGCCCATCGCCGTCATCATTTCGGCGGTGGGACCGACGAACACGAGCCCCGCTTTCAGGCAGGCCTGCGCGAACTCGGCATTCTCGGACAGAAAGCCGTAGCCGGGATGCACGGCCTCGGCGCCGGTCCGGCGCGCCGCCTCGATCACGCGTTCGATGTTGAGATAGCTGTCGCGGGCCCGCGCCGGCCCAAGCAGCACGGCCTCGTCGGCCATGGCGACATGCATGGCGTCGCGGTCGGCCTCGGAATAGACCGCGACGGTGCGCAGGCCCATGGCGCGGGCGGAGCGGATGACGCGGCAGGCGATCTCGCCGCGGTTGGCGATCAGAAGCGTGCGAAAACGCCGGTAGAGTTTCGAGCGGTCCATCATCGTTTCCTGCATCACATCCTGAACAGGCCGAATTTCGTCGGTTCGATCGGCGCGTTGGCCGCGGCGGACAATCCGAGGCCAAGCACGAGCCGCGTATCGGCAGGATCGATCACGCCGTCGTCCCACAGCCGCGCTGTCGCGTAATAGGGGCTGCCCTGGTGTTCATATTGGGCGCGGATGGGCGCCCGGAACTTGTCCTCTTCCTCGGTCGACCAGCTCTCGCCCTTGGCCTCGATATTGTCGCGGCGGACCTGGCTCAGCACCATCGAAGCCTGCTCGCCGCCCATCACGGAGATGCGCGCGTTCGGCCACATCCACAGGAAGCGTGGGCTGTAGGCGCGGCCGCTCATGCCGTAATTGCCGGCGCCGTAGGAGCCGCCGATCACAACGGTGAATTTCGGCACGCCGGCGGTCGCGACCGCGGTCACCAGCTTGGCGCCGTCGCGCGCGATGCCGCCGGCCTCGTATTTCTTGCCGACCATGAAGCCCGTAATGTTCTGCAGAAACACCAGCGGAATATTGCGCTGGCAGCACAGCTCGATGAAGTGCGCGCCCTTCAGCGAACTCTCACTGAACAGGATGCCGTTGTTGGCGATGATCCCGACCGGGTAACCCCAGATATGGGCGAAACCGCAGATCAGCGTCGTACCGTAGAGTTTCTTGAACTCGTCGAACTCGGAGCCGTCGACCACCCGCGCGATGATGTCATGCACGTCGAACGGCTTGCGGCCGTCGGCGGAGACCACGCCGTAGATTTCCTCCGCCGGAAACAGCGGCTCGCGCGGTTCGCGCATGTTCAGGTTGGCACGCGTCGGCGGCTTGAGCGTGGCGACGATGCGCCGGGCAATCCCGATCGCGTGGGCGTCGTTCTGCGCATAATGATCGGTCACGCCGGAATGCCTCGAATGCACGTCGGCGCCGCCGAGTTCTTCCGCCGTCACCACCTCGCCGGTCGCGGCCTTCACCAAAGGCGGACCGCCCAGAAAGATCGTGCCCTGATTGCGCACGATGATGCTCTCGTCCGACATCGCTGGCACATAGGCGCCGCCGGCGGTGCAGGAGCCCATCACGATGGCGATCTGGGGAATACCTTGCGAGGACATCTGCGCCTGGTTGTAGAAGATGCGGCCGAAATGCCGCTCGTCCGGAAAGATCTCGTCCTGCATCGGCAGGAAGGCGCCGCCCGAGTCCACCATGTACACGCAGGGCAGATTGTTCTGCCGCGCGACATCTTGCGCGCGCAGATGCTTTTTCACCGTCATGGGATAGTAAGTGCCGCCCTTGATGGTGGCGTCATTGGCGACGATGACGCACTCACGGCCCGAGATGCGCCCTACCCCTGTTATGACGCTCGCCGAATGGACGTCGCCGCCATAGAGGCCATGGGCGGCGAGCGGCGACAATTCGAGAAACGCCGTGCCAGGATCGACCAGCAAATCGACGCGCTCGCGTGCCAGCATCTTGCCGCGCGAGGTATGCCGCTTGCGCGAGGCCTCGCCGCCACCGCCGGATACGACCTTGAGCTTGTCGCGAAGCTCCGCCACCAGGCTGCGCATCACGTCGGCGTTGCGGGCGAACTCGGGGGATTTGGGATCGATGGTGGAATGCAGCGGCATGATCGGCGTTTCTTTGGTGCTGGAGAACCGTCGGGAGGCTTCGGGACAGGCACAGGAAGCGGCAGCCTGTACCATCTTGGCCGGAATGTGAAGTTCAGGCGGTCTTTTCAAACAGTTCCCGGCCGATCAGCATGCGGCGGATTTCGCTGGTGCCGGCGCCGATTTCATAGAGCTTGGCGTCGCGCAACAGCCGCCCGGTCGGGTAGTCGTTGATATAGCCGTTGCCGCCGAGCAGCTGGATGGCGTCGAGCGCGCATTGGGTGGCCTTCTCGGCCGCGTAGAGAATGGCGCCGGCCGCGTCCTCGCGCGTGGTCTCGCCGCGGTCGCAGGCTTTGGCCACCGCGTACACATAGGCCCGCGAGGCGTTCATGGTGGTGTACATGTCGGCGAGCTTGCCCTGCACCAGCTGGAAGGTGCCGATCGGCTCGCCGAACTGCTTGCGCTCGTGCACGTAGGGCAGCACCACGTCCATGCAGGCCTGCATGATGCCGATCGGGCCCGCCGCCAGCACCGCGCGCTCATAGTCGAGGCCAGACATCAAGACGTTGACGCCGCGGCCGACCTCGCTCAGCACGTTCTCTTCGGGGACTTCGCAATCCTCGAACAGCAGTTCGCAGGTGTCGGAGCCGCGCATGCCGAGCTTGTCGAGTTTCTGCGCGGTGGAAAATCCCTTCATGCCCTTTTCGATGATGAAGGCGGTCATGCCGCGCGGACCGGCGTTGAGGTCGGTCTTGGCGTAGACCACCAGCGTGTCGGCCACCGGGCCGTTGGTGATCCACATCTTGTTGCCGTTGAGGATGAAGCGGTCGCCCTTCTTGTCGGCGCGGGTCTTCATCGAGACCACGTCTGAACCGGCGCCGGGCTCCGACATCGCCAGCGAGCCGACGTGTTCGCCGGAGATCAGCTTTGGCAGATACTTCCGCTTCTGGGTTTCATTGCCGTTGCGGCGGATCTGGTTGACGCAGAGGTTGGAGTGCGCCCCATACGACAACCCGACCGCGGCCGAGGCCCGCGACATCTCCTCCACCGCGATGCAGTGCTCGAGATAGCCGAGGCCGCTTCCGCCATATTCCTCCTCGACGGTGATGCCGTGCAGTCCGAGCGATCCAATTTTCGGCCAGAGGTCGCGCGGAAACTGATTGCTGCGGTCGATCTCGGCGGCGCGCGGCGCAATCTCGTTCTGCGAGAACGCATGCACCGTCTCGCGGATCGCATCGGCGGTCTCGCCGAGATCGAAGTTGAACATCCGATGGGCGTTGGGAATCATGGCCGCCTCCCGGCAAGATTGGGCGTTGTTTCAGACAGACTTATAGCGTTTTCGAACGACGTGGACACGGCTCGCGTCAAGAAAACACGTCGCCGGATTTCCCGAGGGTGGCAGTATCGATGCGGCCAAATGCGGCCAACTCGCCCTTGCGCTCACGCGCGGCTCGGGATGTAATAGGGTAAAACATCCGCGGCCTGCTTCGGTGCAGGAAACAGTCAGGGAGAGCCGTCCATGCACGGAACCATCGATCTCGCCGGAGATTCACTTCAGCGCGCCGCGCGCGAAAAGGCTCAATCCACACCGCTCGCCGATTTCGACGTCAGTCATCCCGAACTGTTCAAGACCGATACGTTCTGGCCGTATTTCGACCGGCTACGCCGCGAAGAGCCGGTGCACTACTGCAAGGACTCGATGTTCGGGCCGTATTGGTCGGTAACCAAATACAACGACATCATGGACATCGAGACCAATCATTCGGTGTTCTCGTCGGCGGCTTCGCTTGGTGGCATCACCATCCGCGACATCGCGCCGGACCTGCGCCGCGAGAGCTTCATCGCCATGGACCAGCCGCGCCACTCCGCGCAGCGCAAGACGGTGGCGCCGATGTTCACGCCGACGCACCTCGATCAGCTTGCGATCAACATCCGCAAGCGCTCGGCCGAATGTCTCGACAATCTTCCTGTCAACGACGTATTCGACTGGGTCGACCAGGTTTCGATCGAACTCACCACGCAGATGCTCGCCGTGCTGTTCGACTTTCCCTGGGAAGACCGCCGCAAGCTGACGCGCTGGTCCGATGTCGCGACCACGATTCCGGGTCCCGGCGGCCTCGTCGCCACGGAGGACGAACGCCAGGCTGAGCTGATGGAGTGCGCAACCTATTTCGCAAGGCTCTGGAAGGAGCGCATCAGCCAGCCGCCGAAGAGCGACCTGCTGTCAATGATGGCGCACAGCGACGCCACCCGCGACATGGACCCGAAGAATTTCCTCGGCAATCTGATCCTGCTGATCGTCGGCGGCAACGACACCACCCGCAACACGCTGTCGGGCAGCATCTACGCGCTGAACAAGAATCCGGACCAGTATCGCAAGCTGCGCGACAACCCCGCCCTGATCGACAGTTTCGTGCCGGAGGTGATCCGCTGGCAGACGCCGCTGGCGCATATGCGCCGCACTGCGCTCGAAGACATCGAGTTCCGCGGCAAGCAGATCAGGAAAGGCGACAAGGTCGTGATGTGGTACGTCTCTGGCAACCGTGACGAGGATGTGATCGACCGCCCCTACGACTTCATCATTGACCGCGCGCGGCCGCGCACCCACATTTCCTTCGGCTTCGGGATCCACCGCTGCGTCGGAATCCGGTTGGCCGAACTGCAACTCAAGATCATCTGGGAGGAAATCCTCAAGCGGTTCGATAATATTGAGGTAGTCGATGAACCCAAGCGGGTGTATTCCAGCTTCATCAAGGGCTACGAGACGCTGCCGGTCCGAATCGCGGGCTAAACACTTCTAAACTCCTGGCACTTGAGCCCCAGCACCCGGAATGATGGAACAATGAACGTCCAGACCGCCGTCAGAGCCGACAAGACAGCGCTTTTGCGCGCCGCACGCGAAGAGGCCTATTCGACGCCGCTGAAGGATTTTCATCCCGGCGCGCCAAGGCTGTTCCAGAACGACACGCTGTGGCCATGGTTCGAGCGGCTGCGCAAGGAAGAGCCGGTGCATTACTGCACCAACGCGCCGATCGAGCCCTATTGGTCGGTCACCAAGTATAACGACATCATGCATGTCGACACCAACCATGGCATCTTCTCGTCCGACTCCACGCTCGGCGGCATCTCGATCCGCGACGTGCCGCCGGGCTACGACTATCCGAGCTTCATTGCCATGGACCAGCCCAGGCATTCGGCGCAGCGCAAGACGGTGTCGCCGATGTTCACGCCGACACATCTGGACGAGCTGGCAAAACTGATCCGCGAACGCTCGCAGAAAGTGCTCGACAATCTGCCGCGCAACGAGACCTTCAACTTCGTCGAGCGGGTCTCGATCGAATTGACCACGCAGATGCTGGCGACGCTGTTCGATTTCCCGTGGGAAGAACGCCGCAAGCTGACGCGCTGGTCCGACGTCTCGACCGCGCTGCCCAAGAGCGGCGTCGTCGACTCGCCGGAGCAGCGGCGCCAGGAGATGGACGAGTGCTACGCGTATTTTTCCAAACTCTGGAACGAGCGCGTCAACGCACCGCCGCGTAACGACCTGCTGTCGATGATGGCCCACAGCGACGCCACGCGGCACATGGACCCCGACAATCTCATGGGCAACATCATCCTGTTGATCGTCGGCGGCAACGACACCACCCGCAACACCATGAGCGGCTCGGTGCTGGCGCTGAACGAGCATCCGGACCAGTACCGGAAGCTGCGCGAGAACCCTGACCTGATCGACACCATGGTGCCGGAAGTGATCCGCTGGCAGACGCCGCTGGCGCATATGCGCCGCACCGCGCTGGTCGACACCGAGATCGGCGGCAAGAAGATCAGGAAGGGCGACCGCGTCGTGATGTGGTACGTCTCGGGCAACCGCGACGAGGAAGGCATCGAGCGGCCGGACGAATTCATCATCGACCGTGCCCGGCCCCGCACCCATCTGTCATTCGGCTTCGGCATCCACCGTTGCGTCGGCATGCGGCTCGCCGAGTTGCAGCTCAGGATCGTCTGGCAGGAAATGCTCAAGCGCTTCGACCGCATCGAGGTGGTCGGCGAGCCGAAGCGGGTCTATTCGAGCTTCGTGCGCGGCATCGAACAGTTGCCGGTCCGCATTCCCGGATAGGCGTCGAGCTCAATGCGCCTGATCTCGCGGAAGCCATCAACGCCAGGGGCGATGCGCGCCATGGATTTGCCGGGCGAACTGCGGCAGCCGTAGGGCGCGCACGCGCAAATCTTCAACGGTCGGCGGATCTCCGCGGTTGAGAAATGGGGTACCTATGTAGGGACACCCGCTGACATACCTGCTTGAATCCGGCGTCCCCTGCGCGGTCCGCTCGTCTGCGAGCGACCGGCAAGGGACGACTGGAGACAACAGGAGTGCCGCATGGCCGGGTCCTTGCAGACGAACGTCCGATTCTCGACCGAATACTGGGTGCGGCTCGCTGTGATCGCGATGTTCGGATGGACGACGACAGCCGATCCTCTCTTCGCGCAAACCCCTCCGGCACCGGATCCGGCGCAACAGGCGCCCACCGCCGCTCCCGCGCCGGCCGATCAAGCCGCCGACGTCTATTCCATGACCGATCTCGAATATCTCCTGGGACCGATCGCGCTCTATCCGGATCCGCTTCTGGCGTTGATGTTGCCGGCGAGCACGCACCCCGATCAGATTATCGAGGCCGCACGCTGGCTCGAGAGCAATGCAGCGGCCGTTGCTGGAAACGATTTCACTGATGTCGATGCCAAGCCATGGGATCCATCCGTCCAGGCGCTGACGCGTTTTCCCGACACGATGAAAATGCTGGCCGACCATCCCGAATGGACTGAATCGCTGGGATGGGCATTTTCGGTTCAGGACGCCGACGTTGCGGCCGTCATCCAGATGCTGCGGGCGAAAGCGGAGAGCGCAGGCAATCTCAAGTCGACACCCGAGCAGGTCGTGACGTCACGGGAAGAAGGCGGCTCTCGCGTCATCTACATCGCGCCCACCAACCCCGAGCGGATCTATGTCCCGGTGTACGATTCTTCGCTGGTGTTCGACAGCGTCGTGACCGGGGCATTGGTGTTCGGCACCGCCGTTCTGGTCGGCTCGGCCTGGGACAATCGATGGGGCTGGAACAACCGGAGTTGGAATCAGGTGTGGATCCGGCCGCCGGGCCCCGGCTGGCGTCCTCCGGTTCGTCCCATCAGGCCGCCTCCCGGCGCATGGCGCCCGGGTGGCCCAAATCGCCCTGGCATTCGTCCGGACCGGCCCGGCGTGCGTCCCGATCGCCCCGGGTTGCGTCCCGATCGTCCGGGTGTG
>DATCXE010000643.1:0-2586 GCA_036565985.1 Bradyrhizobium sp. | reverse complement strand
CCCCAAGGAGATGACCATGCACACACGAATCTACTGGCTGCTGCCTGACCTGGAAAGCGCACGCCGCACGATGGACGACCTGCTGCTTTCGCGCATCGACTATCGCCACATCCATTTCGTCGCCCGCGAGGGCACCGACATGTCCGGCCTGCATGCCGCCAGCCTGCTGCAGACTTCGGACGTCGTCCGCTCGGCCGAGATGGGCCTGATCGTCGGCGCGGGGATGGGCGCCTTGATCGGCGCCCTGGTCGCGGTCTACTATCCGCTCGTCGGCGACGAGCCCCAATGGGGCGTGGCGATTGCGCTGGCCATCGCCGG
This sequence comes from Bradyrhizobium sp., assembly GCA_036565985.1. Lineage (GTDB taxonomy): Bacteria > Pseudomonadota > Alphaproteobacteria > Rhizobiales > Xanthobacteraceae > Bradyrhizobium. The sequence continues at coordinate 2,268 of DATCXE010000643.1, read as the reverse complement.
CGCGCTGTTCGGCACCTGGACCTCGACCATGCTCGGCGTTTCCGCGCCGAGCAAGCGGCTCAAGCGCTTCGAGTCGCAGATCGAGCAAGGGAAGATCCTGCTGATGGTCGATGTGCTGATGTGGCGCGCCGAGGCCGTCGAAGAGCGCCTGCGCGAGATGCATCCGGAGGTGCACCTCGAGGGCACCGAGCCGGACATCCCGGCTTTCCCATGAGGCGTCGGAGCCCCGCAGATGCGGGGCTTGCACGGCGCCGGGTCCGCGGCCGCGCGCACCGTGCGGCCACCATGCATGCTGTGTTTTCGGTTGGCTTGGCTATCGCAATGGCGCGCCGCTGCGCCGCAGCATGCTCGACCAAGAGGTCGCGCGCAGCTTGTTGCGAATTTCACGCAGTTGCGCATAGCCGCGCTCGCCCATCGCAAGAGCGGTGAAGCCAAGCGACTTTCCGGCGCCGAGATCCACAATGAGATCGACTGTGGCTCGCCGCCCGTCCCACATCTGGTTCATGAACCCGCCCTGCGGTGAGCATGATTCGATCGCTTCGATACCGTCAGCGGCAAACAGTCGCTCGGTCAGCTTGTCGACCAGCAGCGATCCGGGCGAAAACTTTCCGAAGCCGGAATCGAACGCGGTCTTCCAGGTATAGGCCATGCTGCCGCAATAAAGCACCACCTGCGCGGCAATCGCGCGGCCGTCCACCGTGAGCAACGCCACCGAGGCGTTCCCGTCAGCGGCAAGCGTGGCGATCAGCCGGCGCACGAAGGCTGCATCCTTGTCATCGCAGAGCATCGCGGTTCCGCGGGCACCCTTCCAGCTGGCGGCCTCCATGGACAGATAGGTCTCGAACGCATCTTGCGTCGCGTCACAGGAACGCTCGTTCAGGATCTCGATATTGCCTAGCGCGCACAGGCGGTTCCAATCCTGCCGCAGCTTCTTGCGGGTTGACCCGGAGGCCTTGCGCCCGGATTCCCTGGTGGCGAACGGCCGCTTGCGTTCAGACAGCGTCAGCGAATGCGCGCGGTGTGCGGCGAGCGCCTTCAGGATGGCTGCATAAGACTCGGAATCCGCATCGAGACAGCACAGGCGCAAAACCTGCGGGAGCCGGCAGTCGTGCCCGATCGCATCGAAGAATCCCGCGACGACCTCGTCCATGAACTCCGGATCGATCACGGGATTCGACAGGAACGCGTAGTTGTACGGCGGTGTCGAGAGGAAAGAGAGCAGCGGAGTGAAATTCACTTCCTGCATCGCCCAAACACCGACGAGACGTTCCGGTTGCGCTCCCTTCAGCCAGGCCAGCAGCATATGCACCTGCGCGAAACCGGTCGCATGGGCGATCGTCAGCACCGCCGGATTCATGAATACGTTCGCAGCGGCGCGGTGATTCAGCGCCGCCCAATGCTCTGCAATGGCCTGGCCAGGTGAGCAGATTGTGACGGTAACGTTATGCACGCTCGCGCTGAATGTTTTCACTTAACATGATAATGAATTCGACCGCCGCAGTGTCGAATGCAGCGGTTTCGCACGGCTAAATTTCATTTGGTCGTTGACTGCAAATCGGTGCTCAACGAGCGGGGTGTCTTGCATGCGGGAAACAGACATCGTCATCGTCGGCGGCGGGCTTGCCGGCTCAACGGCCGCCGCGGTGCTGGCGCGAAACGGATTCGATGTCGTCCTGGTCGATCCGCACATGGTCTACCCACCTGACCTCCGGTGCGAGAAGCTTGATGGGCGGCAAGTCGGCATGCTGCGGCTTACCGGCCTCGCCGACCGGGTCCTGCCGTCCGGCACGCCTTACGCGGAGTGCTGGGTTGCGCGCTTCGGCCGAGTGGTCGAGCGGCATCCTGAAGAGCAGTACGGCATCCTCTATGACACCCTCGTCAACAGCGTGCGCGCCACCCTTCCCGCCGGGGCGACATTCATCAATGGCAAGGTCACGGCGATCTCGAACCGCCTCGACCGGCAAATGGCCACCCTGTCCACAGGCGAAGAAATCTCCGCCCGTCTCGCCATCATTGCGGATGGTCTGAACCTTGGCTTGCGGCAAGCGCTTGGAATGGTCCGAGAGAACGTCAGTAGATGCCATTCCATCACCATCGCGTTCGACCTGAAGCCGGTCGGACGAAGCAGTTTCGACTTTCCGGCCCTGACCTACTACGCCGAGCGGGCCGCTGACCGCATTGCCTATATCACGATTTTCCCGATCGGCCAGGTGATGCGTGCCAATTTCATGGTCTATCGCGGCATAGGCGATCCATGGTTGCGAGAAA
>DATCXE010000604.1:0-4056 GCA_036565985.1 Bradyrhizobium sp. | reverse complement strand
CCATCTGCATGCTGTCGCCGTAGAAGCGGATCAACTGGCGCAGGAAAGTGGTCGGCAGCAGATTCTGTCCGGCCTTGTTCTCCTGTTCGAAGATGATCTGCGCCAGCACCGAGCGCGTGATGTCGTCGCCGGTCTTGGCGTCATAGACGAGAAAGTCCTCGCCTTCCTTCACCATCGCCGCGAGATCCTCGAGCGTCACATAGGTGCTGGTCCCGGTATTATAGAGCCGCCGGTTAGCGTATTTCTTGATGGTCGTAGGTTGATCTGACTTTGCCATAAGCTCACACAATACACCGAGAGCGGGGGAACCCGACGGCATCGCCGGCGGGCAGACGAGCAACGCAACGCAACAAAGTAAGCATTTTCAATCCGGTTCGGCTACCGTTTTGTGCGGCACGGTTAATTCCAAGGCATGGACGCTGCTACGGAAACCCCCACGGGGATCAAAATGAATGCGCTGCGGCAGAATTTTGGGCGCTGGCCGATTGACATGGGTCAACGGGGTTAACAGGATAAGGTGAGAGACAGGCTCGCCGTCCGGCCGCCCGCCGTCAAAAGAAACCTCAACCTCAGGAGATGTCCATGTCAGACGATGTCGTCATCGTCAGCGCCGCCCGCACCCCGGTCGGCAGCTTCAACGGCGCGTTCGCCACCACCCCGGCCCATGACCTCGGCGCCGTCGCCATCAAGGCCGCGCTGGAGCGGGCCGGTATCGAGCCGGGCCGCGTCTCGGAAGTCATCATGGGTCAGATCCTGACCGCGGCACAGGGGCAGAACCCGGCCCGCCAGGCATCGATCGCCGCCGGCATCCCGGTGGAAAGCCCGGCCTGGGGCGTCAACCAGCTCTGCGGTTCCGGCCTGCGCACCGTGGCGCTCGGCTACCAGGCGCTGCTCAACGGCGATTCCGAAATCGTCGTCGCCGGCGGCCAGGAATCCATGAGCATGGCCCCGCACGCGCAGTATCTGCGCGGCGGCGTCAAGATGGGCGGCCTCGAACTGGTCGACACCATGATCAAGGACGGCCTGTGGGACGCCTTCAACGGCTACCACATGGGCAACACCGCCGAGAACGTCGCGCGCCAGTACCAGATCACCCGCGCCCAGCAGGACGAGTTCGCGGTTGCCTCGCAGAACAAGGCCGAGGCAGCGCAGAAGGCCGGCAAGTTCAAGGACGAGATCGTCCCCGTCACCATCAAGTCCCGCAAGGGCGACATCATCGTCAGCGATGACGAATACCCGCGCCATGGCGCCACCATCGACGCGATGGCGAAGCTGAAGCCCGCCTTCGAAAAGGACGGCACCGTCACTGCCGGCAGCGCGTCCGGCATCAACGACGGCGCCGCCGCCGTGGTGCTGATGACCGCCAGGCAGGCCGCCAAGGAAGGCAAGAAGGTGCTCGGCCGCATCGTGTCGTGGGGCCAGGCCGGCGTCGACCCGAAGATCATGGGTACCGGACCGATCCCGGCGTCCCGCGCCGCGCTGAAGAAGGCCGGCTGGAACATCGGCGACCTCGACCTGATCGAGGCCAACGAGGCGTTCGCGGCACAGGCCTGCGCGGTCAACAAGGATCTCGGCTGGGATACCGGCAAGGTCAACGTCAATGGCGGCGCCATCGCGATCGGCCATCCGGTGGGCGCGTCCGGCGCGCGCGTGCTGGTGACGCTGCTGCACGAGATGCAGAAGCGCGATGCCAAGAAAGGCCTCGCCACGCTGTGCATCGGCGGCGGCATGGGCATCGCCATGTGCATCGCACGCGACTGATCCTGAGGCAAAGTGACCGGCTGAATGATGAAAAGATCATCTGTCACCCGCAGTCTTAATTGCTAAAGATGAAATGCCCGGTCTCGCGCCGGGCATTTTCATCTTCGCAAGCGTTTTCTGGAGCGCTTCAAACCTGCAGGCTGAGCTTCGTCAAAAGACCGGGACAATTTCCGGCTTATAAAGAAGACCACCAAGGAGGACTACGACATGGCACGAGTTGCATTGGTAACGGGGGGTACGCGAGGCATTGGCGCTTCGATCAGCAAGGCGCTGAAAGCTGCCGGCTATACTGTGGCGGCGAGCTACGCCGGCAACGACGCCGCGGCCGAAAAATTCAAATCGGAGACCGGCATCCCCGTCTACAAGTGGGACGTCAGCTCGTTCGACGCCTGCGCGGCCGGCGTCAAGAAGGTCGAAGCCGATCTCGGTCCGGTCGAGGTGCTGGTCAACAATGCGGGCATCACCAAGGACGGCGCGTTCCACAAGATGACGCTCGACCAGTGGAACGCGGTCATCAACACCAATCTCGGCTCGCTGTTCAATATGACGCGCCAGGTGATCGAAGGCATGCGCGCCCGCAAGTTCGGCCGCGTCATCAACATCTCCTCGATCAACGGCCAGAAGGGCCAGTTCGGCCAGGTCAATTACTCGGCGGCCAAGGCCGGCGACATCGGCTTCACCAAGGCGCTCGCGCTGGAGACCGCCAGGGGTGGGATCACCGTGAACGCGATCTGCCCCGGCTACATCAACACCGAAATGGTGCAGGCGGTGCCGAAGGACGTGCTGGAGAAGAGCATCCTGCCGCTGATCCCGGTCAACCGCCTCGGCGAGCCCGAGGAAATCGCGCGTGCGGTCGTGTTCCTCGCTGCCGACGACGCCGGCGGCATCACCGGCTCGACGATGACCATCAACGGCGGGCAGTACATGACCTGATTGCCTCCACATCGCATGGCTGTTGCATGTCGCAGCGGCTCATAAAAAGTCGTCATGCCCGGGCAGAAGCGCGAAGCGCGTCTTCGCGCTAGACGTCCCGGGCATCCACGTCTTTACAACTGGCGGCAAGAAAGACGTGGATGGCCGGGATAAACCCGGCCATGACGAATGAATCCCGATCATTGTCGAATCCCATGACCGCCCGTACCGCCACGCTGATCGGACTGACCGCGATCCTGATGTGGTCGCTGCTGTCGGTTCTGACGGTCGCCACCGGGAAAATTCCCGCGTTCCAGCTCGCCGCCATGACATTCGGCATCGGCGCCGCGGTGGCGTTCGCAAGCTTCGCGTTCCGGCCCTCGGCCTTCGGCGCCATGAAGCAACCGGCCGTCGCCTGGGTGGTTGGCGTCGGCGGGCTGTTCGGCTATCACGCGCTGTATTTTCTCGCGCTGCGTTTTGCGCCGCCGGCCGAAGCCGGCCTGTTGAACTATCTCTGGCCGCTCTTGATCGTGCTGTTCTCGTCGCTGTTGCCGGGCGAACGGCTGGCGCCGCATCATATCGTCGGTGCGCTGCTCGGGCTTGCCGGCACCGTGCTGCTGTTTGCCGGCAATGCGGGCGGGGGATTCGCGCCCGGCCAGATTCCCGGCCTGGCCGCGGCCTTCCTCGCCGCCTTCGTGTGGGCGGCCTATTCCGTGATGTCGCGCAAGCTGAAGGCGGTGCCGACCGACGCGGTTGCAGGCTTTTGCCTGGCGACCGCGCTGCTCGCCGCGCTCGTCCACGGCATGGTCGAGACGACCGTGTGGCCGGAGACGATGGGGCAGTGGCTTGCCATCATCGCGCTCGGTGTCGGCCCGGTGGGGGCTGCGTTCTTTGTCTGGGACATCGGCATGAAGCGCGGCGACATCCGCGTGCTGGGGGCTGCGTCCTACGCGACGCCGTTGCTGTCGACGGCGTTTCTGATCCTCGCCGGCTATGCACAGCCGACAGCTGCGATTGCGATTGCCGCGGTCCTGATCGCCGGCGGCGGGTTGATCGCGGCGAAGGACATGGTGGTGAGAAAAAGACCGTAGACCGTAGGATGGGTAGAGCGCAGCGAAACCCATCATCTTTCTTGATTGCAAATCGATGGGTTTCGCTCCGCTCTACCCATCCTACGAAGAGGGCTCCCAATCCTTCGGCGCCAGTTCGAACTTCGCGAACTCGAATCCCGGTGCCACCGTGCATCCGACCAGGGTCCAGTCGCCGTTGCTTTCGGCCGACTGCCAGGCGCGCGGCGGCACGATCGCCTGCGGCTCCTCGCCGGCAGCGAGATCGGGGCCGAGATTCCCCTTTATGTGGCCCCCACGGCCGAAGTCAAGCTGA
>DATCXE010000590.1:0-8136 GCA_036565985.1 Bradyrhizobium sp. | reverse complement strand
CGCGGGCCGGCGCCGGCGGGATCAGTGCGAGCCTGATGAGCCATACCATCGGATCGCCGCCGATCGCGCGCGCCGCGCGGCCCGAGGTCAAGGCGCGGGTGCTGCCGCAGGTGCTGTCAGGTGAGAGGATTTCCGCGCTCGCGATCACCGAGCCCAGCGGCGGCTCCGACGTCGCCAATCTCCGCACCAGGGCGAAGCGCGATGGCGACCATTACGTCGTCAGCGGCGAAAAGACCTTCATCACGTCGGGCATGCGGGCAGACTATCTGACCGTTGCCGTGCGCACCGGCGGCGAGGGACCGGGCGGCGTGAGCCTGCTCCTGATCGAAGGCGACACGCCGGGCCTGTCGCGCACGAAGCTGAAGAAGATGGGCTGGTGGGCCTCGGACACCGCGACGCTGCATTTCGATGAATGCCGGGTGCCGGTCGAAAACCTGATCGGCGAGGAAGGCCAGGGCTTCAAGATCATCATGCAGAATTTCAACAGCGAGCGCATGGGCATGGCGGCGAGCTGCACGGCCTATGCCCGCGTCTGCGTCGAAGACGCGATCGCCTATGCCAAGGAACGCAAGACTTTTGGCAAGCCGATCGCGCAGCACCAGGTGATCCGCCACAAGCTGGTCGACATGGCGCAGAAGGTCGCGGCCTCGCAGGCGATGCTGGAAATGCTGGCGTGGCGGCTCGGGCAGGGTGAGAGCCCGGTTGCCGAAATCTGCATGATGAAGAACCAGGCCACCCAGACCATGGCGTTCTGCGCCTCCGAGGCCGTGCAGATATTTGGCGGCGCGGGCTTCATGCGCGGCATCAAGGTCGAGCGCATCTATCGCGAGGTCAAGGTCAATGCCATCGGCGGCGGCACCGAGGAGATCATGAAGGATCTCGCGTCGCGGCAGATGGGGCTTTAGTGCCGTCATTCCGGGGCGCGCGTCAGCGCGAACCCGGAATCTAGAGATGAGTCCGAATAATATCGAGATTCCGGGTTCGATGCTTCGCATCGCCCCGGAATGACGAGGAAATCCAAACATGCTCTTCACCGCCGACCACGACGAACCCCGCCGCGCCTTACAAAAGTTCATCGCCGCCGAGATCAATCCGTTCGTCGACGAGTGGGAGAAGAACGATATCTTTCCCGCGCACGAGCTGTTCAAGAAGCTCGGCGACCTCGGCTTCCTCGGCCTCAACAAGCCGGCAGAATTCGGCGGGCAGGGGCTCGATTACAGCTACGCGCTGATGATGGCGGAGGAACTCGGCGCCATCACATGCGGCGGCGTGCCGATGGCGATCGGCGTGCAGACGGACATGGCGACGCCGGCGCTGGCGCGGTTTGGGTCCGACGAGGTGCGGCATGAGTTTCTGACGCCGGCGATTGCGGGCGATGCGGTCGCCTGTATCGGCGTGTCCGAGCCGGGCGCCGGCTCCGATGTTGCCTCGATCAAGACCAATGCGCGCTCCGATGGCGACGACTACGTCATCAATGGCGGCAAGATGTGGATCACCAACGGCACACAGGCCGACTGGATCTGCCTGCTCGCCAACACCAGCGACGGCCAGGTTCATCGCAACAAGTCGCTGATCTGCGTGCCCATGAAGAGCAAGGGGGTGCAGATCGCGCGCAAGCTCGACAAGATGGGCATGCGCTCCTCCGACACCGCGCAGATCTTCTTCGACAATGTGCGGGTGCCGAAGCGCAACCGCATCGGCGAGGAGGGCCAGGGTTTTACCTACCAGATGATCCAGTTCCAGGAAGAACGGCTGTGGGGTGCGGCGGCCTGCCTCAAGGCCCATGAATTCATCATATCAGAGACGATCGAATACACTCGCAACCGAAAGGCGTTCGGCGGCTCGATCCTGGATAACCAGACCGTGCACTTCAAGCTTGCGGAAATGCAGACCGAGGTCGAACTGCTGCGCTCGCTGATCTATCGTGCCGCTGAAGCGCTCGTTGCCGGCGAGGACGTGACGCGGCTTGCGACCATGGCCAAGCTGAAAGCCGGCCGGCTCGGCCGCGAGCTCACCGACGCCTGCCTGCAATATTGGGGCGGCATGGGCTTCATGAACGAGACGCCGGTCAGTCGCGCCTATCGCGACAGCCGGTTGACCTCAATCGGTGGCGGCGCCGACGAGGTCATGCTGATGGTGCTGTGCAAGATGATGGGTACGCTGCCTGGCATGAAGAAGAAATAACGCCGCAACGCGACCGGCGAGCTGCGCTGCGGGTCCTTAAAACATGAATGGAATTCGAGATGCTGCATCAGGAGAGCCAGAAAGTCGTCGAGCTGAAGCATCGTCTCCAGTCGTTCATGGACCGTCACGTCTATCCGAACGAGGAGCGGTTCTATCGCGAAGCCGAAGAGCTTGGCCCCTGGAAGGTCTTTCCCGTCGTCGAGGAACTGAAGCCCAGGGCGAGGGACGAGGGGCTCTGGAATCTGTTTCTGCCGGAGAGCGAGCACGGCGCCGGCTTGACCAACCTCGAATACGCGCCGCTGTGCGAGATCATGGGGCGCTCGCATCTCGCCCCTGAATTGTTCAACTGCTCGGCGCCCGACACCGGCAACATGGAAGTGCTGGCGCGCTACGGCACAAGGGAGCATCAGGAGCGGTGGCTGAAGCCGCTGCTGGCCGGCGAAATCCGCTCCTGCTTTGCCATGACCGAGCCGGCCGTCGCCTCCAGCGACGCCACCAACATCGAGAGCTCGATCGTTCGCGACGGCGACCACTACCTCATCAATGGCCGTAAATGGTACACGACCAACGCCACCGACCCGCGCTGCAAGATCTGCATCTTCATGGGCAAGACCGATCCGGACAATCCGGATCGCCATCGCCAGCAGTCGATGATCCTGGTGCCGATGGATACGCCGGGCGTTCGGGTGCTCCGCCCGCTTCCGGTGTTCGGCTTCTATGGCGTGCCAGACCGCGCCTCGGAAGTCGTGTTCGAGAACGTTCGTGTTCCCGCATCCAACATGCTGCTCGGCGAGGGCCGCGGCTTTGAAATCGCGCAGGGGCGGCTCGGCCCCGGCCGCATCCATCATTGCATGCGGCTGATCGGGCTGGCCGAACGGACGCTGGAAAAGATGTGCGTCCGGACCCGCAACCGTGTCGCCTTCGGCAAGCCGGTGTCGGAACAAACCGTCACGCAGGAGCGGATTGCGGAATCACGCATCATGATCGAGCAGTCGCGGCTCCTGACGCTGAATGCGGCCCACATGATGGACACGGTCGGCAACCGGGTCGCGAAAGCGGAAATCGCGATGATCAAGGTCGCGGTGCCGAACATGGCGTGCCAGGTGATCGACTGGGCCATTCAGGCGCATGGCGGCGGCGGCACCAGCAACGATTTCGGTTTGGCCGCCGCTTACGCCACCGCGCGCCTTCTTCGCCTGGCCGACGGCCCGGACGAAGTCCATCGCAACCAGATTGCCCGCCTCGAACTGCGGAAGCACAGCAATTGAAGATCTCCCCGGCGGTCAGGCCGGGGTGCCGTAGCGCTTCAGCAGACCGCGCCCAAGCTGCGACAGGTGGACCTGATCCGGCCCGTCGCCGATCCGCATGAAGCGCGCGTAGGTGTAGGCCTCCGCCAGAAACGTGTCCTGCGAGACGCCGGCGCCGCCATGGATCTGGATGGCACGGTCGATCACGCGGGCGGCCATTGCGGGCACCACGATCTTGGCCGCGGCGATCAGGTCGCGCGCGGCCTTGTTGCCCTCGCGGTCCATCTGTTCGGCGGCACGCAGCGTCAGCAGGCGGGCCTGCTCGATCTCGCACCAGGAATGGGCGATATCCTCCCGCACCGATCCCTGTTCGCCGAGCGGCTTGCCGAATGCTACGCGCGACTGGGCGCGGGCGCACATCAGTTCGAGCGCGCGCTGCGCACAGCCGATCAGGCGCATGCAGTGATGAATACGGCCGGGACCAAGCCGTCCCTGCGCGATCTCGAAGCCGCGGCCTTCGCCGAGCAGCATGTTGGCGGCGGGCACGCGCACATTGTCGTAGACGATCTCGGGATGGCCGACCGGCGCGTCGTCATATCCGAACACGCGCATGTCACGGACAATCCGGATGCCCGGTGTGTCCCGGGGCACCAGCACCATCGACTGCTGCAGATGCTTGTTGGGATTATCCGGGTCGGTCTTTCCCATCACGATCAGCAGCTTGCAGTCCTCGCTCATCGCGCCCGACGTAAACCATTTGCGGCCGTTGATGACATATTCGTCGCCGTCGCGGCGAATGCTGCACTGGATGTTGGTGGCGTCGCTCGACGCCACTTCAGGCTCGGTCATCGAGAAGGCCGAACGGATCTCGCCCGCCAGCAGCGGTTCGAGCCAGCGCTTCTTTTGCTCCACCGTTCCGTAGAGCGACAGCACCTCCATGTTGCCGGTGTCGGGCGCTGAGCAATTGAAGATTTCGGAGGCCCATGAAATCCGGCCCATGATCTCGGCAAGCGGCGCGTATTCCAGGTTGGTGATCCCTGCGCCATGGTCCCCGGGCAGGAACAGATTCCACAGACCTTCGCCGCGGGCGCGGCGTTTCAATTCTTCCAGGATCGGCGGCCGGTGATGCCGATGGCCGTTCTCCACCTGCTCCTGGTAGAGCGCCTCTACCGGATAGACGTGCCGGTCCATGAAGGCTGAAAGGCGCGCCTGCAACTCGACGGCCCGGGGACTGTGCTCGAAATCCATTGGCCTAGCCTTTCGTTGCGGGTGAGTATTTCTTGAGTGGATGCGCCGCATGGATGGGCGTCTTGCGTTGACTGGCTGACCCGCGTCTTCGCATCGCGCCCGCGCGCACAAAGATATCGTTGCGAACGGCTTCTCGACGTTCCACAGTAACCTCTATCAGAAAGAGGAAATGCCCGATGATAACGCTCTATCACTGCGACGGCGCGCGCTCGTTTCGTCCGCTCTGGATGCTGGAAGAGATGGGGCTGCCGTATGAACTGAAGATGCTGCCGTTTCCTCCGCGGGTCTTCGCCAAGGAATATCTCGCGCTCAACCCGCTCGGCACGATTCCCTTCATGGTCGATGGCGAGACCAAGATGACCGAGTCGTCTGGCATCTGTTATTACCTCGGAACCAAATACGGCCCCACGCCACTGGTGGTCGGGCTCGACGATCCTGCCTACGGCGCCTTCCTGAACTGGATGTATTTCAGCGATGCCACGCTGACCTTCCCGCAAACGCTGGTGTTGAGATACAGCCAGCTCGAGCCGGAAGAGCGGCGGAACCCGCAGGTGGCCGGCGACTACGCCAAGTGGTTCCTGGGCCGGCTGCGCGCCGTCGAGGCAGCGACTGCAAATGGGCAAACTTTGTGCGCCGGGCGGTTTACGGCGGCTGACATCGTTAACGGCTATGCGTTGCGGCTGGCCGGGAATATCGGGCTCGCCAAGGATTTCGGCCCCAATGTGGCGGCTTACTGGGCCCGGTTGCAGGAACGCGAGGGTTACCAGCGGGCGGTTGCAGCGGAACGCAAGGCGGGCGTGGAGCAGAACGTCGCGCCCCGGGTAAGGGCTTAAGGCCTCCCCGTCATTCCGGGGCGCGAAGCGAACCCGGAATCTCGAGATTCTCAGGGGCGCAAGGGGCGCCCCATAGTTCGATGCTTCGCATCGCCCCGGAATGACATCGCATCCAAATGACATCGCATCTATCGGTGACAGAACCCCAATTTGCGCTATGTTGACTCATCGCAGCGGCCAAAGAGCCGCGCGAGGAGGACGAGCCCATGGACGACAACGGCCGCAAATCTGGCCATCTGATGCTGATCACTCCGGAGCGCGTGTTCTACGCGGGCCTGCTCGGCCGGCCGCGCCAGCGCTGTTCGGGCGCGTTCAACATCTATGTCTCGATCGAAGGGGGCCTGTGGCTCACCACCGCAGATGGCGGCCAGCGCTACGGCGAGATGGTCGCCGTGCTCCCGAATATCAGGCACACCGTCGCCAGCGATTATCGTTCGGTGCTCAGTATCGTGATCGAACCGGAGAGCGTGCGTCCCGGTGTGCTGGAGGATCTTGTCCAGCGCCTTTCGGGACCAGAAAGCGAGGCATTCACCAACCGCATTCGCGCCGCCTATCTTTGGTTTCGTGACCACCAGGCGGGCGGTGATTTCTCCAGCGCCGAATTCGATCTCCTGTGCCTCGGTGAAGTCCTGCCGCCGCGCGTGCTCGATCCGCGGGTGGCGCGGTCGATCGTGCAGATCGGAAAATTCTCCGGCGAGCCGGTGACGGCGGCGAGTTGTGCTGCGGAAGCCGGATTGTCGCCGTCGCGCTTCCTGCATCTGTTCAAGGAAGAGACCGGCATTTCCTTCCGTTCCTTCCGCGCCTGGAAACGTGCGCGTCATCTGCTGCACTTCGCCAACCAGGACATCAACCTCGCGCATCTCGCGCAGGACATCGGCTATCCCGACTCCACGCATTTCAGCCACTCGATCCGCCGCTTCTACGGGCTGAAGCCGCGCGCGATCTTTTCCGGCTCGCGCGATCTTGCGATCTACAGCAGCGGCCGCGCCGGCGCCGACAATAGCGGGTGGACGCAAGAAGCCAGTTGATGCCGGACGCATGATCGCGAACGAAATTTTCGCGACTCCTGACATCTCGCACCGAAGGCTGATCCATGGGTGACAAGGCCGTCATTACCTGCTCGCTCAACGGCGTGCTGACCGATCCCAAACAACACAATGTGCCGGTCACGCCGGAACAAATGGCGCGCGAGGCGAAAGCCGCGTTCAACGCCGGCGCCAGCATCATGCATATGCATCTGCGCCAGCAGGAGCCGAACAAGGGCCATCTCCCGTCCTGGGACGTCAATGTCTCGAAGGAGATTCAGCAGGCCATCCGCGAGGCCTGTCCCGGCGTCATCATCAACCACACCACGGGCACCTCGGGTCCGAACTATCAGGGCGCGCTGAACTGCGTGCGGGAGACCAGGCCTGAAATTGCCGCCTGCAACGCCGGCTCGCTCAACTATCTCAAGGTCAAGGCCGACAATACCTGGGCCTGGCCGCCGATGATGTTCGATAACGCGGTCGAGAAGGTGCAGGACTATCTCGACGTGATGAAGGAAGCGGGCACCATCCCCGAATTCGAATGTTTCGATGTCGGCATCGTGCGCTGTGTCGGCATGTACCGGCAGACCGGGATGTATTCCGGGCCGCTGGAGTATAATTTCGTGATGGGCGTGGCCTCCGGCATGCCGGCCGATCCGGAATTGCTGCCGATCCTGTTGAAGCTGAAACTGCCCGAAGCGCATTGGCAGGTCACCGCGATCGGTCGTGCCGAAATCTGGCCGCTGCACCAGCGCTGCGCCGATCTCGGCGGGCATCTGCGCACCGGGCTCGAAGATACCTTCTATCTCGCCAACGGGGCCAAGGTGACCTCGAACGGACAGTTGATCGAGGAAATCGCCGGCTGCGCGCGGCGCGCGGGGCGCGAGATCGCGAGCCCGGCGGAAGCGCGGCAGATTTTCGGAACCACGCATTAACTTGTCATTCCGGGGCACGCGAAGCGTGAACCCGGAATCTCGAGATTCCCCAGGGTGCAATTGCACCCCTGAGGTCTGGTCCTTCGGACCATCCCGGAATGACATCCATACGGATGGAGACAAAATGACCAATCTCGCAGCAACCGGCGGCGTCCCCGGTCCTGGCCGCATCGGGCGGGTGGCGATCGGCGATCTCCTGAAGCGTGCGGCGGTGCGGTTTCCCGATCGCATCGCGCTCACTGACGGCGCGCGCCGCGTGACCTTCACCGAACTCGAGCACGACGCCAACCGCTTCGCCAACTATCTGGTGAAGCGCGGGTTGAAGCCGGGCGAGAAGATTTCCACGATCTGCAACAACTCGGTCGAGTTCGTCAAAGCGCTGTTCGGCATCCACCGCGCCGGCCTGGTCTGGGTGCCCATCAACACCATGCTCGGCCCCGTCGACATGGACTACATTCTCGATCACGCCGAGGTGCGTTTCGCGCTGATCGACGACACTCTTCATGCGCAGGCCGATCGCCGTGCCGCGCTGGAAAAGCGCGGCATGCAGATGATCGCGATCGATCTCGCCGGCAAGGTCGCCGCGACCGGACTGGAGAATTTCAACGATCTCATCAAGGGTCAGTCCGAGGTCGAGCCGGAGATCGAGATCGACGACCGCGAT
>DATCXE010000588.1:0-6515 GCA_036565985.1 Bradyrhizobium sp. | reverse complement strand
CTGGCGTGCCGTGGCGGGCGGGAACCTTACCACAGGGCTGCGTCGATCGAGGTCACAAACTGCCGCAGGCGATGTGTTCAGTGTCGTAGAATGGGTAGAGCGTAGCGAAACCCATCATTCGATCCGCTGAACGAAGTTGATGGGTTTCGCTGCGCTCTACCCATCCTACGGTTTCTGCGCCACCTTCCGCTGAAACGCCGAAAGTACCGCGCCGAGTGCCAGCATCGCCGCCGAAACATTCAGCGCAAACGCCAGGCTGCCCATCGCGTCCGTGATCGCGCCGACCACGATCGGGCCCAGCGTCTGGCCGATGCCGAATGAGATCGTCATGGCTGCGATTGCGACAGGCCAGGCCTGCGGCGGATAGTTGAAGCGGACGAAGGCCGTGGTGGAACCGACCACCGCGAAGAAGGCGACGCCGAATACCAGCGCCGACAGCGCCAATAGCCACGCCGAGTGGCCGAAGATCGGCATCGCCGCGCCGATCGCGTTGACGCCGAGAATGATCGTGGTGGCGAGGCCGCCGCGGTCGAGCGCGAGTACGCGGCGCCATACCCATGGTGTCACGAAAGCGCTGAGGCCGATCAGGCTCCAGAAAGCGCTCTGCGCCGCGGCGCCGCCGCCGGCATCGCGCACATAGGCGATCATGAAGGTCATGTAGGCGATGTAGCCGGCGCCGAACAGGAAGTAGCCGGCGAGATAGATCAGGACCGGCGCGACGGCGAATTTCGCCGTTGCCGCCCGGGCAGTCATGGCGTCGGCATGGAGCGGCGCGAGCAGCACAGGGATGGTCATGATCACGGCCAGTCCCGTCATCGCCCACCAGACGATCCACCACGAACCCGGGCCGAACCACTGCAGGACGAACGGCGCCACCAGCCCCGATGACAGGATGCCGACGCCGGGACCGGCATAGAACAGGCTGAGCAGGAAGTTTGCGCGTTCCGGACGCGACTGCGCGATCGTCGCAGCGAGCGCGCCGCCGCCTACGAATCCGGCCGCAGCGCCTATTCCGGCCAGCAGCCGGGCGAAACTCAGGACATAGAAGTTGCCAGACACGGCGCACAGCGCCAGCGACAGCACGCAGGCCAGCGTGCCCCATCGCACCGAGGCCGCCAGCCCGAACCGTGCGATCATGCGCGAGGCGAGCAGGGCGCCTGCGAGATAGCCGGCCGCGTTGA
Source organism: Bradyrhizobium sp. (assembly GCA_036565985.1). Taxonomy (GTDB): domain Bacteria; phylum Pseudomonadota; class Alphaproteobacteria; order Rhizobiales; family Xanthobacteraceae; genus Bradyrhizobium. The sequence continues at coordinate 5,334 of DATCXE010000588.1, read as the reverse complement.
TCGTGTTCATGAAACCGGCGGCGGAGTACGACCAGACCAGCGTGTCGCGCATGTCCGGCAGCACCAGCGCATAGGCGAAGCGGCCGATGCCGAGGCCGACCGTCGGCGCCAGCGACAAAGTGAGGATCAGCCGCGCGGGATGCGGGTAAGACTGGGGACGGTCTGGGGATCGCACTGAAAACTCCGGCAGCGCTCATTGTGACAGGCGGGGGCCTGCTTGCACAGGCGCGTCATGCGCATCGGTGTCTTGCCGATCCCGCAACGGGATCAGCCGATCAGCACCAGGGCCACGCCGAGCACGGTCAGCGCGGTTCCCGCCACGATGCGCGCGGTAATGTCGACATGCTTGAGCAGCATCGCACTCAGCCCGACCGTAACGAGCGGATAGATGGCAGCCAGCGGCGCCACCAGCGTGATCGGGCCGTTGCGAATGGCGATGAACAGGCTGAGCGCGCTGAGCCCGTTGCTGATTCCGGTCATCGCGAACCAGAACCGGCCCGCGCGTGGCGCCTGCACCATGAAGCTGCCCTTGCGGACGCGCTGCACGGTCAGCACCACCAGCGAGGACATCATGTAGCCGATCAGGCAGGCCCAGAGCGGGCTCGGCCAGACCTCGAGCCCGAGTTTCATGATCGGCGGCGTCGCGCCGCGCACCAGCGCGCTGCAGAGCGGCAGCAGCAGCGCCCAGCTGCGCCAATGGCCGAGGTCGCGCGGGCGGGTCACGGTGATCATCGCCGCGCCCGCGACCGCGACCACGAGGCCAAGCAGTTGCGGCGGATGCAGCGGCTCCTGCAGCAGGACCACGGCCACCGTCACCGAAAGCAGCGGCGCAAGGTTGCCGAGCGTCGAGGTGATGACCGGCCCGAGCGCCCGGTTGGATGCAAAGGTCAGGAGCGTCAGTGCGGCCGGGAAGAACAGGCCGATCGCCATGAAGACCGGCAGCGCGCGCCAGACCACGGGCTCGCTTTGCAGGATCAGCGGCGACAGCAGCAGGAACAGCAAGGTGAAGGTCGGGACGCTGATCGCGGCCCCCGACAGCGGCTCGACCGTCCGCAAGCCCAGCTGTGCCAGAACGACCCCGGCGCCGAGGAAGAAGGCCGAAGCAAAGGCGAACACGATGGCTGCGGTCATGAGGTCCGTCTTTTCGCCTTCTTGGGGGCTGCGGGTTGCTCTTCCCTGCCATTTCTGCCGTGTCTGCGGTGCCTTGCCAATCCGCTTCCGGCGTTTTAGCACTCGACGCGACCCGTCATTCCGGGGCGTGGCGAAGCCACGAACCCGGAATCTCCTTCTCGGGATTCCGGGTCCGGCGCGTTGCGCCGTCCCGGAATGACGAACAAAGCAAGGACCTGCCATGGCGACCCATAAACTGCTGCTTCTCCCCGGCGACGGCATCGGCCCCGAAGTGATGGGCGAGGTGCAGCGCCTGATCGACTGGCTGAACAAGCAGGGCATCGCGTCGTTCGAGACCGAGCAGGGCCTGGTCGGCGGCTCTGCCTATGACGCCCACAAGGTGTCGATCTCGGAAGCCGACATGGACAAGGCCAAGGCGACCGACGCCATCATCTTCGGCGCCGTCGGCGGCCCGAAATGGGACAGCGTGCCCTACGAGGTGCGGCCCGAAGCCGGTCTGCTTCGGTTGCGCAAGGATCTCGGCCTGTTCGCCAATCTGCGGCCTGCGGTGTGCTATCCGGCGCTGGCGGAGGCTTCCAGCCTGAAGCGCGAGGCGGTCGAGGGCCTCGACATCATGATCGTGCGCGAACTCACCGGCGGCGTCTATTTCGGCGAGCCGAAGACCATCACCGACCTCGGCAACGGCCAGAAGCGCGCCATCGACACCCAGGTCTACGACACCTACGAGATCGAGCGCATCGGCCGCGTCGCCTTCGACCTGGCGCGCAAGCGCCGCAACAAGGTGACCTCGATGGAAAAGCGCAACGTCATGAAATCCGGCGTGCTCTGGAACGAGGTCATGACCCAGGTGCATGGGCGCGAATACAAGGACGTGACGCTGGAGCACCAGCTTGCCGATTCCGGCGGCATGATGCTGGTGAAGGCGCCGAAGCAGTTCGACGTCATCGTGACGGACAATCTGTTCGGCGACATGCTGTCCGATATCGCGGCGATGCTGACCGGTTCGCTCGGCATGCTGCCCTCGGCCTCGCTCGGCGAGATCGACGCCAAGACCAAAAAGCGGCGTTCGCTGTTCGAGCCGGTGCACGGCTCGGCGCCCGACATCGCAGGCCAGGGCCTCGCCAACCCGATCGCGATGATCTCCTCGTTCGGGATGGCGCTGCGCTATTCCTTCGACATGGGCGCGCTGGCCGACAAGGTCGATGCGGCCATCGCGGCGGTGCTCGCCAGCGGTTTGCGCACCGCGGATATCAAGTCCGAGGGCACGACGGCTGTCTCGACCACGCAGATGGGCGAGGCGATCCTGAAGGAAGTGCAGAAGCTGCACGCGTAGGGTTGCAACAAATTCGGTGTCGTCCCGGCCTTGGATCGGCCATGCCGCCATCCTGCTGCCGGGCGTGACCGTCGGCGACGGCGCGGTGATCGCCGCCGGTGCGGTCGTCAGCCGCAATGTGCCTTCCTATACGATCGTCGGCGGCGTTCCGGCGCGCCCGATCCGCCGGCGCTTTTCCGATGAGGTCGCCGAGCGCCTGCGCCGCATCGCCTGGTGGGACCGGCCGGATCAAATCATCTTCGAGCGCCTGAGCGATTTCCGCTCCGAGGCCGTCGAACAGTTTTGCGAGCGCGACGACCCGTAAGCGCTGCATGTTGTCAGCGAAGACGTCATAAAAAAATGCCCGGTCGAAACCGGGCATTTTTTCGTCAACTTGCCGCGATCAATACAGCGGGAACTGGGTCGGCTGGCCGCCCAGATCCGATGGCGTGCTAAGCGGCTGGCGGTCGATCGGACGATTGTTGTTCTCGCGCGCGAACGTTGGGTACCCGAACGGCGACGGAAACGCGTAGTCCATGAACTTGCGGTCGCCCGGCAGAACTTCGGTGCCGGCATCGAGCCAGGAACGCGTGGTGACGTAAACGCGCGTGCGGCCCTGCTGGTACGAGCGGTTGGGACCGTTCGCACCGTAGTAGGGGCGGCCGTCCTTGTCATATCGTTGCTTTGACTGGGCGCTCGCAGAAGTCGCGCCGCCTGCGACGAGGACCGCCATGGCAAGCAACATCGCGAGCTTGCTCGCGGCAGGGAATTTTCGGGTCATTGCATCCTCGTCATTGTCCGCCATTGCGGCGGCAGGCCGATGGCCAAATCTGGTTACCGACATTGTAGCCGCGGCAGGCCAGCCGTCGCTAGGTCAATTGCGCCACACCGCGCTGGAATAATGCGATGCGGAGCGAGAAAGTTTCATGAAAACCAGTGTCTTGGCCGGATGCTGCCACAATTGCGTAGTCGAGGGGAATCGGCCGCCCCGAAAATCGGCGCTACAATCCGCCGCGGAGCCGAGGGTTGTCGGCAACCGTTAGCCAATCCACCGAGAGGTCAGATGCGACAGCGGCCACGCAATCGCTGCGCTGGAGCTCGGCGTGGGCGAACAATTCCGCCAGTTTCGCATCATTTCCGGCCGTCAGCAGGACAAGGCGGTTCAGCAGGCAGCCGACCGCGGCGCGGCGGGCCGGCAGATCGTCGCCCTGGCACGACCAGCCGGAGATCTGCAAAGGCAGGTCGTTGATCTGCTTGATGAATCCAAGACAGGCCCGACCGTCATCGGCGCTGCCGGTGGGGGCGCGCAGCCTGACCGCACCGAATTTGCTGGCGATGAGCCCTGCGGCTTCGAACTCGCGCGCACCGCCCCGATCCAGCCCGGCGGAAAGTCCGGCTACGACGAGACCTGGGACGGGACTTGGCTCGTGAAGTTCGCCGCCCGGTCGGTAGATTTCGAGTTCGGCGACCGGCTTCCCGTCGGCGGCGATCCAGCGGAGGGTATCCTTGCGGCCCCCCGCGGGGTGCCGGAATATCTCGTAGACCTCTGTTTTGTCGTGCAAATTGGCCTGGCCGACGGCAAATGCCCGCGCCGGGTGCTCGACCTGGCTCCAGCCGCCCCCGGTGGACCGTGCAGCCACCATCGCATCGGGCAGCGCGTTGCAGAGGGCGATACCAAGGATGGCGAGCAGGGCCAGCGCCATTCCATAGGCGCTCAGCCGGGCCAGCGTGCCGCTGACCTCATCCGCAAAGCCGATCAGCAGGGGGCGAATTCTCGCAATATAACTGGAACTGGCCGGATCGGCCGAAAACGAACGCATCAAACGCCAAAAATTGTCTGGACCGCTTTTGACGCGTTTTCTTCACGCGAACCGGTATCCACTTCGCTCGAAAACGCTATAAGGGCGTTTCTCGCATAGAAGCGCTGCCTCTTCCCTTTCCGCTTGACGCGGCGGGGCGGCATTTTTCCTCGGAGAGTGAACGATGGGTTACAAAGTCGCTGTCGTCGGTGCGACCGGCAATGTCGGGCGGGAAATGCTCAACATTCTCGACGAGCGCAAATTCCCGGCCGACGAGGTCGTGGTGCTGGCCTCGCGCCGCAGCGTCGGCGTCGAAGTGTCGTATGGCGACCGTACCCTGAAGGTCAAAGCGCTAGAGCACTACGATTTTTCCGACGTCGACATCTGCCTGATGTCGGCCGGCGGTACGGTATCGAAGGAATGGTCGCCGAAGATCGGCGCCGCGGGCGCGGTCGTGATCGACAATTCGTCGGCCTGGCGGATGGATCCGGACGTGCCGCTGATCGTGCCGGAAGTCAATGCGGCTGCGATCGCGGGCTTTGCGAAGAAAAACATTATCGCCAACCCGAACTGCTCGACCGCGCAGCTCGTGGTCGCGCTGAAGCCGCTGCACGACAAGGCCACCATCAAGCGCGTCGTGGTCGCGACCTACCAGTCGGTCTCCGGCGCCGGCAAGGATGCGATGGACGAACTGTTCTCGCAGACCAAGGCCGTCTACACCAATGACGAACTGATCAACAAGAAATTCCCCAAGCGTATCGCCTTCAACGTCATTCCCGAGATCGACGTGTTCATGGAGGACGGCTACACCAAGGAAGAGTGGAAGATGATGATGGAGACCAAGAAGATTCTTGATCCCAAGATCAGGCTATCCGCCACCTGCGTGCGCGTGCCGGTGTTCGTCGGCCATTCGGAAGCGGTCAACATCGAATTCGAGAATCCGATCTCGGCGGACGAGGCGCGCAACATCCTGCGCAACGCGCCCGGTTGTCTCGTGATCGACAAGCACGAGCCCGGCGGCTACGTCACGCCCTATGAGGCGGCCGGCGAGGACGCCACCTACATCAGCCGCATCCGCGAGGATGCGACGGT
>DATCXE010000583.1:0-2624 GCA_036565985.1 Bradyrhizobium sp. | reverse complement strand
GGCACCATGATGGCGATCGCCGGTGAGGAAGTGTTCGAGGCCGCCGACATTTCCATGAAGGACATCAAGGCCTGGGGCGGACGGGTCGAGTACGTCTCCTTCAACAGCGGGCTCGACATGCTCAAGAACGGCCAAGTCGATCTCGTCCTCAATATGCTGGCATTCCCCTCCGCGCAGCTCGATCGCCTCGCGCACGATATGCCTGTGAAGCTCGTGTCGATCCCGGACAGCGCCATCCGCAAGATCAACAGCGAAGTCGGCACCAAGCCGATCACCATCCCGGCCAAGACCTATTCGTTCGAGCCGGAGGCCATCAAGACGGTCACCGCCCATGTCGTGCTGGTGGCTTCCGACAAAATGCCGCAAGCAGAGGCGGAAACCATCACCAAGGCCATGGTCGACCACTACGACTACCTGACCAAGGCCTATCCGTCCTTCGCGCGCATGGGCAAGAAGTCGCTGCCAGACGTTGCGCCGCTCACCTTGGCCCCGGGCGCGAAGCAGGCATACAAGGCGGCCGGGCTCGAATAAATTTCACGGCGACGATCGGCGGCGGCAGACAGGCCGCCGCCGATTCGATTTTCTGGACGCTGCCGCGAAGGGGGACGGACCGTGTTCTATAAACTCGTGCGCACGATAGCGCCGGGACGTCCGCGTCAACTCAGCCCGGTCGAATCCGGATTCGTCTCGCTGATCGCGATTGCGACGTCGGCCTTCTTCATCCTGCTGGCCTTCGGATTGTACGTCGAGCGCACCATCGCGCTCGACTGGTTCATCGGCGCGATGCTCGCGATCGCCTTCCTGACGACGACGGGCAACCCCGACCGGCCCACCGGACGTTCGGTGTTCTCCTGGGCGGCGGCGCTCTGCGCCCTGGCGATCTCGGTCTATTTCATCGTGATGCAGCCGGCTTACGAAATGCGGCTCCCGATGATCGACGACCTGACGTTGGTCGACAAGATCGCCGGCATCGTCCTGATCGTCCTGGTGCTGGAAGCCACGCGTCGCTGCATCGGCTTTACGCTGGTGGCCGTGGTGCTGGTGTTTCTAGCCTACGGCGTGTTCGGCCAGTACCTCACCGGCCCGTTTTGGCACCGCAGCTTGAGCTTGCAGGAAATGCTCGACCAGATCGTCTACACGACCAATGGTCTGTTCGGGCCTGCCCTCGGCGTCGCGGCGCTTCTGGTCTTTGCGTTCGTCGCCTTCGGCACATTGCTGGACGTTGCCGGCGGCGGCGACTTCTTCTTCGATCTTGCCAACAGCCTTGTCGGCCGCCAGGTCGGCGGACCGGCAAAGGTGGCGGTTGTCTCGTCCGGTCTTTACGGCTCGATCTCGGGCTCGCCCACCGCCGACGTGGTGACGACCGGGTCCTTCACCATTCCGCTGATGATCCGTACCGGCTTGACGCCGACTTATGCCGGCGCGGTGGAAGCCGTCGCCTCCACCGGCGGCGCGCTCCTGCCGCCGGTGATGGGGTCGGCTGCGTTTCTGATGTCGGATTTCACCGGCATCCCCTACAGCGAGATCGCCATCGCGGCCATCGTGCCGGCGCTGCTCTATTACATGTCGGTGTTCCTGGCCGTGCACTACCGCGCGCGGATCAAGGAGTTGCAACCCTCGGCGACCGGCGAGACGCCGAGCGTCTTCGCCGTGCTGTGGCGGAGTTGGTACTACCTCGTCCCCATCGCGATGCTGATGTGGTTCGTGCTGACGGAGGATCGGCCGGCCTTTTCCGCCGCACTGGCGCTGGCAACCCTCGTCCCGATCACGTTATGGCGCATGCGCGCGCCCGTCCCCGCCGCGAAGGCGCTGCTGCGTGCGCTCGACCACAGCGCGCGCCGCATGACCGGGATCGCGGTCGCCTGCGCGGTGGCAGGACTGGTGGTCGGCACGCTGGCGATGACCGACCTCACCGGCAAGATTTCGTCGGCGCTCTTCATCCTCGCCACCGGCAACGGACCGCTGACGCTGATCATTGCGACGATCATCGTGATTGTGCTCGGCATGGGTATGCCGACGCCGGCGGTCTACGCGCTCGCCGCCGTGCTGGCGGCGCCGGCGCTGCTCGCGCTCAACGTGCCGATGCTGCAAGCGCATCTGTTCATCGTCTATTTTTCCTCGATGTCGGCCATCACCCCGCCGGTGGCGGTGGCGGCCTTTGCCGCCGGCTCCATTGCGAACGCCAACCCGATCAAGATCGCGGTGCAATGCTGCCGCCTGGCCATCATCGCGTTCCTGATCCCTTACGTCTTCATCTACAACCCGGCTTTTCTGCTGATCGGCCCGGTCTGGCACATCCTTTTCGCGATGGTCTGCGCCGTCATCGCCATGACGGCTTTGGTGAGCGCCTCCGAAGGATACCTGTTCGGTCCGATCAACTTTATTTGGCGCGCGCTGCTGCTGGTCGCCGGGGTGCTGCTGCTCGTCGGCCAGATCGCCCCGGCAATCCTCGGTGGCCTCATCATCCTCGGCGTCACACCCTGGATCTGGAGGCGCCGGGCAACACGCGCTTTAGCGAGCGGCAAACCTTGAGATGACAGGCCACACCGGGCGCATCGATCATGTCCGCGATCGGCAAAATGTCGCCGCGCCGCCAGCTCGAATTGATACTGGCGGGCGCTGCG
>DATCXE010000573.1:0-2774 GCA_036565985.1 Bradyrhizobium sp. | reverse complement strand
GCATAGGGCGCTGCGAACAGGTGTACCCCGTCGTGGTTGATGGCGAACAACGGCGTGAAGTACGAGGCGTTCGAATCTTCGATCAGTGGCGATTGCCGGTTGTCCAGGATCAGCCAGCGATCGTCGAGGCGGGCCGCCAGTACCGCGTGATCCTGCCGGACCGCGCGGTCGCGCACCAGCACCAGCTGAAGATTCTCGCGCGCGACGCCGGCCTCCCGTAACACCGCATACTTGGCGATGGCGTAGTCTTCGCAGTCGCCCTTCGCGGTGGCGAAGCTCGCAAGCGGCGCGCTCCATCGATCGGCTTCGCCGTGCTGGCTGTAGTCGCTGACGTAGCGGATCGCCATGTTGACGGCGCGATTGGCCTCTTCGAGCCTGGCACGCCCGGACTTCGCGTTGACTGCACCGATCAGGCGCAGGAACTGGGCCGCGTGAGGCGGGCAGGCTTCCGCATCGCTTCGGCACCGGTTCAGCGTAAGCTGGTCGCGGGCCATGTCGGCTTCGATGTTCCGCCATTTGCGCCACAGCATTCCTTCCGGTGCGCGAAAGGTGAAAAGGCCGAACGGCTCCTTGCCGACCGGCTTCGCCTCGCTCAGCGCAGGCGGCGCATCCGTTGCGACATTTGCTGATGTCCGCGAGGCAAGGCGGACCGCGTCGGAGCCGCGGCTGCGCTGACGGTCCACTTTTGCCAGAACGGCATTGATGCTGAAGAATGTCGCAGGAGGCCGTGCAGGTTCGCGGTCCCGATCGGGCGTCGACTCCAGCGCAAGATCCTGGCTGGGCTCATCCGCAGCCATGACGCCGGATGAACCTGCGCTGACGCTGAAAGCGCAAACCAGTGCGGCAAGCCCGGACAAGCCGAGCTTCCGCAATCTCTGACGCGGTGTCATCGCGACGTCCCCATTTCAGGGAACGTCAGTCAACGTCTGAGCGTCGATCCGCGTTCCCACAACTGTTATCGGGACGCAGCTAACGGCACCGCGGCTTAGACCGGGTTAAATCGGCTTGGTAATCAAAGGAATAGAGAAAAGGCAGTCAACTACAGGTTGGCTGGATCGCTCGAAATCGCCCCAAATGGGGCGGCCGAAATTGACGATTTGTTAAGTAATGCAGAGCTCAGCGCTCGCGCAGGGCTTCATCACGCAGGCTGCGCGCGGGCTTAAGCAGGTAATCCAGCACGGTTTTCTCACCAGTGAGGATTTCGACCGTGGCCACCATGCCCGGAATGATCGGCAGCGAGTTCTTGGCGGTTCCCAGATGGTTCTTATCGGTCCGGACCATCACGCGGTAGAAAGTCTCCTGGCGTTCGGCCTTGTCCGCCTTGTCGTCGACGATGGTATCGGCGCTGATGCGTTCGACCTTGCCCTTCAGCGAGCCATAGACCGAAGAGTCATAGGCTGAAAGCTTGACCACCGCGTCCTGGTTGGGGCGGATGAAGGCGATGTCCTGGGGGCGGATCCTGCCCTCCACCAGCAGCGAGTCGTCGAGGGGGATGATGTCCATCAGGTTGGCGCCGGGCTGCACCACCGCGCCGATGGTCGTGACGTTCAGCTTGTTGACGATGCCGTGCACGGGCGCTCTCAGGTCGGTTCGGCGCACGCGGTCCTGCGCGGACTTGATGTTCTCGTCCAGCACGGCGAGGTCGGACTTCGACTTGGCGAGATCCTCGTTGGCCTGCGATTGAAAGGAGGCGAGCGTGTTCGCAATTTTCGATTGAGCCTCGGCGAGCTGCCCGCGCATTTCCGTCGCCTGACGGTCAAGCCGCAACATCTCGATTTCCGGTACCACCTTCTGCTCGAACAGCCGCCGGGTGAGGGTGAGCTCGCGCTCGAGCAATTTGAGGGTACCGCTGAGCCTCGTGACCTGCTGGTTCAGCACGTCGACATCCTGCGCCACCTTCTGCGCGCGCAGCTTGAACACGCTGGTTTCGGTGGCGACCGACGCCGGCACCACCGTGTCGAGCTGGTCGGGGAAGGTTACCTCGCTTCGCCCTTGCGCCTCCGCCTCGAGCCTTGCAACCCGGGCAGCCATCGCAGCACGCCGCTCCCTTATTTCTCCGAACTCCGAAGCGAACTTGGTGTCGTCGATGCGCATCAGCGATTGCCCCTGCTGGACGATCGCCCCCTCCTGGATGAGGATTTCCCCGACGATGCCGCCTTCGAGCGACTGCACCACCTGGGTCTGTCTTGACGGCACGACGCGTCCATTGCCGCGCTTGACTTCATCCAGCACGGCAAAATGCGCCCACGTCAGGAACACCACGAGCATGGCGAGGAACGTCATCAACAGCATGCGCGAGGTACGCGGCGTGCGTAGCGCAGCAGCCGCGCGGATGTCGTTGGCAAACGCGAAATCAGTTGGCGGCATTTGGCTTCTGCACCCGGGTTGCAACGCCGGCAAAGCTCTCGGCCGGAGCCGGGGCGGGTTTGCCCTGAAGGATCGCCATGACCTTGTCGCGAGGTCCGTCGGCGACCAGACGGCCGTTGTCAAACAGCAGCAGGCGATCGACCATGCCCAGCAGCGAGAGACGATGCGTCGAGATGATGATCGTCATCCGCTCGTCGCGCAGCGCTTTCAGCCGTTCGAGAAATTCGGTTTCGCTGCGGACGTCGAAATGCGCGGTCGGCTCGTCCAGGAACAGCACCCGCGGCTTCCTGATCAGGACGCGGGCCAATCCAATCGCCTGCTTCTGGCCGCCGGAGAGGCTGCGGCCTCCCTCGGAGATCGGCATGTCATAGCCCATCGGATGGCCGGCGATGAAGTTCTCCACGCCG
>DATCXE010000526.1:0-3518 GCA_036565985.1 Bradyrhizobium sp. | reverse complement strand
CGCGCGTGCCATGATGCTGGAGACGTCCGCGTTCTCCACGATCGGCGCCGTGACGATGGCGGCGCGGACAATTCGCGACTGGCAGCCGGATTTCGCTTGATGACACCCGGCGAGAATGGTTGCTCTAGGTTGGCACTATTTCAGCAGCCGCAGCAGCGCCGTCCGGCGGGCGATCTCAATTCCTTGGCGTCCAACGTTCCATCCTTGTCAGGATTGGCTGCGTTGAAGCGCTGCTCCACGACAGCAAGATATTCGTCAAGCGTCAACGTGCCGTCATGGTCAGGATCGGCTGCAGCTAGCTCCTTGGCACTCAACCTGCCACGCAACTCACGCGCGTCGAGCGTGCCATCCCCATCCGGGTTTAATTTGGCAAACATTGCGGACGCGGCTTTCTTCACTTCGGCCAGATCGAGGGTACCGTCATTGTCGGAGTCGAACATCTTGATCGGGTTGGCGCGGTCCTTCGCCAAGGCGGGGCCGGCAAATGCCACAGCAGCAGCCATCACCGGACCAACGAATGCGCGCGAAATCATCGGCTGATCTCCTATGCAAACCGGTTGCAGGTACACGCACTGAACTGACACGCACTAGACTAATAAGTGGTCGCGGTATCGGTTCCAACCCCCGCGCACCATTCACTCTAGCCGAGTGCAATCGTGCACGCATCTATTTTACGCGCCACAAAATCGGACGGTAGCTGGTCTGCTTCGCCAAAAGGCAGACACCTGCATTCGTGCCTTAGTCAGCCGTCCGTTCCCGCAATTTTTGCGCATAGACATTGATCACGAGCGCTGCCAGCAGGATCAGGCCACGGATCAGGATCTTCAGGAAACTGTCGATGTTGACGTGATCGAGGCCGTTGTTGAGGACGCCGAGCACGAACAGGCCGACAATGGTGTTGCCGATGCCGCCGCGGCCGCCAAAGAGACTGGTGCCGCCGACGACAACGGCGGCGATGGAATCGAGCAGGTAGGTGTCGAACTCGTTCTGCTGCGCGCTGCCGAAATGCGCCACGCCGAGCATGCCGCCGATCCCCGAACAGACCGCCGAAATCACCATGACGCTGCCAAGGATCAGCTTGACGTTGAGACCGGAATATTCCGCCGCCTCGCGGTTTCCCCCGACCATGTAAACGTAGCGGCCGAAGCGGGTGTAGGTCAGCACCAGATGGCCGGCGAGCAGCATCGCTGCGGCGACGATCACGATCCAGGGGATTCCGCCGATCGACGTCGATCCGAGCGTGGTGACGAGGGGCGGCACCTTGTAGGCGATCTGCCCACGCACCAGCAGCGCCGAGACGCCGGCCGCGATCTGCATCATTGCCAGCGTCATGATGAAGGAGGGGATTCCGATCAGCGTCAGCCCGAGCGCGTTGACGAGGCCGAGCGAGGCGCACAGCGCCAGCGCCAGCACGATCGCGACCCATCCCGGCATCGGCATGTTGGCGATGTTGACGTAGGATTCCTGCGCGGTGAAATAGGCGACCGCGATGCCGGTGACATTGGCGATGGCGGCGACCGACAGGTCGATCTCGGCGCACAGGATCACGAAGGTGAGGCCGACGGCGATGATGCCGGTGACCGAAATCTGGGTCAGGATGTTGCCGAGATTGTCGAGCGTGGCAAACGACGGGCTGGCGGCCGCGAAGAAGCTGAACAGGCAGATCAGCGTCAGGAATGGCGCGATGTTGCGCATCTGGGAGCGCAGCATGGCGCCGATCCGGCGGGGTTTGCGATCCGCCGCCGGGACTGTCACGCTTTCACCGCTCGCCATGTCGTTCTCCCAAAACCGCCGCCTCACGCCGCTTCCAAGAGGCGGTCCTTGCTGATCTGTTCATTGGAAAACTCGCGCACCACCACACCGCGCTTGAGCACGATGACGCGGTCGGCGAGCGAAAGCACCGTCTCCGGCTCGGTCGAAAGCACGATGACAGCCAATCCGCGCGCGCGCAGGTCGCGGATGATGTGGATGACGTCGTTCTTGGCGCCGACATCCATGCCGCGGGTCGGCTCGCACAGCACCAGCAGGCGCGGCGGGTAGCTCAGCCACTTGGCCAGCGCCACCTTCTGCTGGTTGCCGCCCGAAAGCATGCCGAGTTCGAGCTCGACGCCCGCGGGCCTGATCTGCAATTGCTCGACCTGCCGCGCGGCGATCGAGCGCTCACGCGCCGGCTTGAGCAGCAACTGCGAGATGCGGTCGAGGATACTGATCGAGATGTTCTTGTAGACGGGTTCCTGCAGGAACAGCATATCGCGGCGGCTTTCGGGAACGAAGGCGATCCCGGCGCGCCGGGCATCGGCCGTGCTGCGGAACGTCTTCCGGTCGCCGGATACGGCGAGCGTGCCCTGGTCGGGCCGGAGTTTGCCGAACAGTATCCGCGCCAGTTCGAGCTGGCCGCAGCCCATGAAGCCGTAGATGCCGAGGACTTCGCCGGCGCGGGCCTCGAACGAAACGTCCTTGAGGCTGCGCGCGAGCGACAGCCCGCTGGCGTTCAATACCACCGGGTGATCGGCGCGCGGCGGCAGCATGATGTCGTGCGTATAGGTCTCTTCGAGCGCTTCCCGGCCCTTGCCGATCATGGCCTCGATCAGGGCCGGCTTGCTGGTCTCGGCCGCTCGCGTTTCGGCGACCTTCCGGCCGTTGCGGAACACCGTCACGACGTCGGAGACGCGCAGGATGTCCTCGATGAAATGCGAAATGAAGACGATGCTGGTGCCTTCGTCCCGCAGCCGCTTCAGCGTTGCGAACAGGCGTTCCACTTCCGGCGGCGACAGCGCCGAGGTGGGCTCGTCGAGAATGACGATGCGGGCGCCCGAGAACAGCACGCGGGCGATCTCGATCAGCTGCTGCAGGCCGATCGGCAGGTCGCCGAGCCGCGACATCGGATCGACGTCGATGCCGAACCGCTTCAGTTGCTCACCGGCCTCGCGGGCCATGCGCCGCCATTGCACGAAACCCAGGCGGTTGGTCGGCTGGTTCCCTAGAAACACGTTCTCGGCCACCGTCAAGTCAGGCGCCACGCTGAGTTCCTGATGCACCATGGCGATACCCGCCGCATGGGCGTCGCGCACCGAGCGAAAACGAGTCTCCTTGCCGTCCAGCACGAACCGGCCGGAAAAATCGGCATGCACGCCGGCGATGATCTTCATGAGCGTGCTTTTGCCCGCGCCGTTCTCGCCGACGAGGCCATGGATCTCGCCGGCGGAAAGCGCGAAATCGACACCACGAAGCGCCTCGACGCCGCCGAAGGCCTTCGTGATGTCGTGCAGTTCCAGAATGGGCTGAGGTCCCGAGGGCATGCTGGCTCAGATCAGGAAGTGGTCCTCCATCCATTGCATGCCGGCCGCATTGGCTTTGGTCACCACCGGGCCGTCCGTGATCACATGCTTCGGAATTCCCTGTCCGCTCTTCTCGCCTGCGGTCACCGCGGCGACGCCGGCGACGATGGCGCCGCCATGGATGCGGCAGGAGGGGTTGCGGACGGTCGCGAACATGCGGCCTTCGCTGACCGCCTGGAT
>DATCXE010000522.1:0-3292 GCA_036565985.1 Bradyrhizobium sp. | reverse complement strand
ATCCAGGGCCTGGAGGCGCCGGACGGCGGCGTCATTACGCTGGCCGGCCGCCCGCTGAGCGGCCCCAGCGCCGACCGCGGTTTCGTGTTCCAGCAGGACAGCCTCTATCCGTGGCGGACGGTGCGTCAGAACGTCATCCTGGGCCTCGAGATCATGGGCAAGGCGCGCGGCGAGGCGACAGAGCGCGCGATGTCGCTGATCGAACTCGTCGGCCTCAAGGGCTTCGAGAAGCATTATCCACGCGAACTGTCCGGCGGCATGCGGCAGCGCGTGAACCTGGCGCGCGCGCTCGCCATCGATCCGGAAATGCTGCTGATGGACGAGCCCTTCGCCGCGCTCGACGCGCTGACGCGCGAGACCATGCAGCAGGAGCTGTTGCGCATCGCCGCCGCCGCCAACAAGACGGTGCTGTTCATCACCCACCAGATCGACGAGGCGGTGCTGCTGGCCGACCGCGTGCTGGTGATGTCGGCGCGGCCTGGCCGGGTGGTCGAGACCATTCCCATCGAGCTGCCGCGCCCGCGCTCGCTGGCGATCAAGCGATCGCAGGAATTCCAGGCGCTCGTCGATCGGATATGGAATCTGGTCGCGGAAACAGAGCATAGTTGAGCAAAACACAAGGAGGAAACATGCGAACCATTCCAACGATAGCCGCGCTTGCCGCGGTCGCCGCGGTCATCGGCGGCTCCCTCGCAAGCCCGGTGGCGCGCGCCGCCGAGCTGGAAAAGCTCGACCTCACGTATATCCCGTCCAACTCGATCTACTGGGATCTCGACGTCGGCGTCGACAAGGGCTTCTTCAAGGCCGAAGGCTTCAACGCCCAGATCCTATCCAATCAGTCGTCGCCGCAGTCGATGCAGATGCTGATCGCGGGCCAAGTCGAAATCGCCATCGCGCAGCCCGATCCGCTGATCGCCGCCGTCGAGAAGGGCGCCAAGAACATCGGCGCCATTGCCGCGCCCGCCACCGAAGCCGACTGGTTCCTGGTCGGCAAGAAGGGCATCAAGAGTCTCGACGACCTCAAGGGCCAGACGCTCGGCTTCAGCTCGCTGCGCGTCGGCGAGTTCTATCTCACCCGCAACCTGCTTAAGGAGCACGGCATCGGCGCCAAGGACTTCTCCGCCATCCAGATCGGACCGACGCCGGCAAAATACGCCGCGTTGCAGAAGGGCTCGATCGCCGCCGGCGTGCTGTTCCAGCCGACCGCGACGCTGGCGCAGCAGAACGGCTTCCCGGTGCTGGTGCGCTTCGCGGAGAAGATCAAGGGCTTCCCCGCCATCGTCTATCTGGCCAACCGCAAATGGGCGGCGGAGAAGAACCACGGCAAGCGCTTCACCAGGGCCCTGAAGAAAATACATGAATGGCTTTACGATCCCAAGAACAAGGACGAGGCCATCGCCATCCTGCAGAAATATTCCAAGCGTTCGAAGGAGGCGATCTCCAAGGTCTACGATTTGTATTTCGTGACCGACAAGCTTTACAGCAAGGACGGCGCGCTGAACGTCGCAGATATGGCGAAGACGGTTCAGTTGATCGCGGAGAACACCGGCCTCGCGAAAGATCGTATCCCGAAGCCCGAGCAGTACCTGATTCCGAAATCGGACGGGGCAATGCTGAAGTAGCAGGACCATCTCTCATCGGTCATTCCGGGACGGCGCGTGTGCGCCGGACCCGGGATCCAGAAAAGCAGAAAAAGCGGATTGCTGGATTCCGGGGGTCCGACCTCGGTCGGCCCCGGAATGACGCTGCCGAAACCGTCAGGAGGACTTAAACCGTGGCGCAACTCTCCGTGCATGCGGGCGGAACCGAAATGCCCCAAGTGAAGGATTTTCGCTGGCCCGGCGGAAAACGGATCGCCGTTTTCTTCCGCGTGGCCTTCGAGGGCTGGTCGGATGGCGCCTGGCCGGGAATTGGGCCGATGGGTAATCCGCTGAAGCCGGGCTTTGCCGATCTCAACGCCATCGGCTTTGCCGATTACGGTCCCCGCCGCGGTATCTGGCGCGCGCTGGAAACGCTCGAGCACTACAACATCAAGGCGACCATGATGGTCAACGGCGTGATGGCGGAGCGTCATCCCGAGATCGTCCGCGCTATCAGCGACGCGGGCCACGACATCGTTGCGCATTCCTATGCAATGGATGTGATGCCGGCCTATATGAACGAGGAGGAGGAGCGCGCCAACATTCGGCGATCGGTCGAGCTTCTCCAAGGAGTCACGGGGAAGCGGCCAACCGGATGGATTAGCCCTCGGGGCACGCCGAGCCCGCGCACGGCGCGCCTGTTGGTGGAAGAGGGATTCACCTGGCACGGCGATTCCCTCAACGACGACCTTCCTTACATCGTCAAGTTCGACTCCGGCTCGATCGTTTCTTTCTCCAGCAACATGGAATGCAACGACCTCCCGCTCGCGATGCGCTACGGCAATCCGCCGCGGGTAATGCTCGAAATCTTCGAGGACTGGCTCGACTATGCGCGCCGCTTTGAAAAAGGCGCAGCGCGGATGGATCCCACGATTCACTCCCACGTCTACGGCCGTCCGACCGGCATGTCGGTCTTCCAGAAGATCATCGACATCGCGACGTCCGCGGACGATATCTGGATCGGCACCCGTTCAGAGGTGGCGGCAACGCTGTTGTCCGGCGCCTAGATTACGGTGCCAGTCCGCCGCCGCCGCGCCGCTAGGGCGTGCGGTTCGGTATCTATGGCGATCGATCGACGGACGAGATGGAAGGCGAATGGCCGGATACCAGGCGGATGCTGGGCGTCAGATATCCGTTTTGGTCGAACCACTGAACTGCATCCCGCAACGCCTGCCCGTAGGGCCGCGCGCCATACCCCAGCTCCCGTTCGGCCTTGGCGGCGGTGAAGAACATGCGGTCGCGCGACATGCGCACTCCGTTCAAGGTCGCGAGCGGCTCGCGTCCCGTGAACAAAGCGGCGGCCTCCGACACGCAGGCGACCGGCAGTGTTGCGTACCACGGGATGCGCCATCTCGGCGCGCGCCGGCCGACCAGCGTGGCGATGTCGGAAAGCATTTGCGAGAACAGCACATTCTGCCCGCCCAGGATGTAACGCTCGCCGATCGTACCGCGTTGAAGCGCCGCCAGATGGCCTTCAGCGACGTCATCGACGTGCACCAGGTTCAGGCCGGTTTCGACGAAGGCTGGAATCCGGCCCGACGCGGCCGCGACAATGATCCGGCCGGTCGGTGTGGGCCGCAGGTCTCCCGGCCCGATCGGCGTCGATGGATTGACGATCACGGCCGGCAGGCCGCGCCCGACAACCATCTCGC
>DATCXE010000518.1:0-2996 GCA_036565985.1 Bradyrhizobium sp. | reverse complement strand
GGTCGTTCATGTCCCAATAGAAGGTCTCGGTGAAGTTCAGCCCCTGCGCGACTTTCAGCCCGAGCGAGTGAACGTCGGTGATGAACATCAGCATGCCCGCGAGCTTCTGTCCGCCGGCAACGATGCCGAACTCCGCCGCCTGCTTGATCGAGTTGGTGGTGTCGCCGCCCGCATTGGCGAGCCCGATGATCTTTGCTTTCGAGCTCTGCGCCTGCAGCAGGAACGAGGAGAAGTCGGCGTTGTTGAGCGGATGCTTGACGCCGCCCAGCACCTTGCCGCCATTGGCCGTCACGACCGCAGCCGTATCGCGCTCGAGCGCGTGGCCGAAGGCGTAGTCTGCCGTGAGGAAGAACCAGCTGTCGCCGCCGGATTTCACCAGCGCCTTGCCGGTGCCGTTGGCGAGCATCCAGGTGTCGTAGACCCAGTGGATCGTATTCGGCGAGCATTGCGCACCGGTGAGGTCTGATGACGCCGAGCCGGAGTTCAGGTTGACGACGTTCTTTTCCTTGGCAAGGTTGGCGATCGCGAGGCCGACGCCGGAGCTTGCGAGATCGACGAACACGTCGACCTTCTCGACGTCGATCCACTGCTTTCCGATGTTGGTGCCGACATCAGGCTTGTTCTGGTGATCCGCCGCGATCACTTCGATCTTCCAGCCCTTGGCGAGAAGCCCGGAATCCTCGACCGCCATTTGCGCGGCGACCGTCGAACCGGGGCCGCCGATATCCGCATAGAGGCCGGACTGGTCGCCGAGACTTCCTACCTTGACGACCTTGTCGAGGGTTTGCGCGAACGCGCTGGTGGCAAACATGAGGCTAGTGGTCACGACCAAGGCTGCAATGGATCGCTTCATTTGTCCTCCGGTGATCTTTTGAACGTTCAAGCTTTGAATGCGGCTGAACTAACGGGATCATTATGCGCGTCCGCGCTTTGGTCGCCTAGCCGTCGCGACGGGCTGTTACTGGCCACAAATATTCCGTCACCCGCGAATTGGCGAGGAGGGGGCTCCGCGACGTCAGGACGGGCGTGCGTCAGCGAAAGTAGTAGCGGATGCTGACATAAACCACGGCGAGGCACATGAAGATCAGCGCCACCGGGAGCCGCGGCTTGGCCGCCGGTGCTGACGCGACCGGCTTCGGCCGGGCCGCCGGCCGGCGGAAGGCGGTGACGTTGCCGCTGTCGACAACCGGTTCGCTCGCGCGCGAAGGAAGCTCGGGTGGCAAGCCGGTGCCGCCCATCTCCGAATAGTAGCTCTTGTACATGAGCTGGATGGTGGCCTCGGAAGCGTCGGCCTCGTTCATCTTCGCGAGCAGCTGCCTGTAGCCTTCGAGAAAGTTCTGCGCCTCGGCGGGCAGGGCGGTGAAGCCGTTCAGCTTGGCGATCATCTTCCAGGTTGCAAAATCTGCCCTCGCGCGGGTATCGGCGCGTCGTGCGATCAACATGTCAGCAGCTTTTGTCGCCATGGCCCCGAGCCGTTTCCTCCGCGCTTCCATTTGAAATTTAGGCGTTGCCGGTGATGAAGAGAAGGGCGCCGATCACATATCCGGTCAGTGTCCGGAGTATTGCCGAAATAACATCAAGATTTAGGCCGACCTGCGAACCGATGACCGGCAACAGGATCAGAAGGCCAAGCAGGATCAGCATGCCGTAGGGTTCCAGCCGCGACAGCGGGTAAGCCAGCACCCGCGGCAGCAGGCCGACCGCGACCCGGCCGCCGTCCAGCGGCGGGATCGGCAGCATGTTGAAGATCGCCAGCACGATATTGATCAGGAATGCATTTTTGAGGTTGTCGTAGGTCCATTTCGCGACCTCTGCCGGTACCAGGGGCAGGGCATGGAAGGCGAGCGCCATGATCACGGCCAGCACGATGTTGATCGCCGGCCCGGCCAGCGCCACCCAGACCATGTCGAGCCGGGGATGGTTCAGGTTCCGGAAATTGACCGGGACCGGCTTGGCGTAGCCGAACAGGAACGGCGAATGCGACAGCAGCAGCACGCCCGGGAGAATCACGGTTCCGAACGGATCGATATGCTTCAGCGGATTGAAGCTGACCCGGCCAAGCTGCCAGGCGGTATTGTCGCCGAGCCGGTACGCCACAAACGCGTGCGCGGCCTCGTGGAACGTGATGGCGATCAGGAGAGGGAGAATCCAGACCGAGATGGCGTACAATGAGATGTTCAATCGATCCGCCCCGCTTGGCTTTGTTCAGGTCCTCAGCCTAGCACGGCGCCGTCACTGGGGAACTGTCTCCTGAAATTGCGGCAGGCCGTCATCGAGCCGCACCCAATCCATCTTTTCCGAGACCCAGATGTGTTCGGTCGGCGCAAACGCATTGCGGTCGTCGAAGCCGGCGAGCGCGACGCCGACCATGGTGCCGTTGGTCCGCCGGGAAAACAGCCGCGTCCCGCAGATTTTGCAGAATTCGCGGTCCAGCGCCTCCGAGGACGGATAGCGCGCGACGTCGCCCTCGACCGACAGCGCCCGCTGGTCGAACAGCGCGCGGGCAAAGAACGGCGAGCCCATCGCCTTCTGGCAGTTGCGGCAATGGCAGATGCGGACGTTGACCGGCTCGCCCTCGGTCCTGAACCGCACCGCGCCGCAGAGGCATCCGCCTTGCCGGATCGTACCCACGTCAGTACGTCGCCCGGCCGCCGGAAATGTCGAACACGGCACCGGTCGAGAACGCGCAATCCTCCGACGCCAGCCAAGCGACCATCGCCGCGAGTTCCTCAACGAGGACAAAACGCGCCTTCGGGATCTTCGACAGCATGAAGTCGATATGCTGCTGCGTCATCTGGTCGAAGATCGCGGTCTTGGCCGCGGCGGGCGTCACGCAGTTCACCACCACGCCGGACCGCGCGAGCTCCTTGCCGAGCGATTTCGTGAGCGAGATGACGCCGGCCTTCGAGGCCGAGTACGCCACGGCGTTGGGGTTGCCTTCCTTGCCGGCGATGGAAGCGATGTTGACGATGCGGCCGTAATTCTGCGCCATCATT
>DATCXE010000516.1:0-3256 GCA_036565985.1 Bradyrhizobium sp. | reverse complement strand
TGCGGGCGCCGACGTGCTACCCGATGCCGCCGACACCGCCGCGCCCACGGGCATATTGCGGTCGAGCCAGTCCTGCGACGCCTTGAAGCGGGTCCAGCCGGCCACCGTCGCCCTCGGCGCGAGTTCCTTCCACTTCGGATGGAACGGCGGCCGCTGCAATTGCCCGACCTTGTCGAACATCGTGTCCACCAATAGCGACAGGCGCCGGTAGCGTTCGCTGTTCGGCGCCCAATTGTACGCCGCCAGCAGGGCCTCGGCTGCGATGGTCTCGACCGCCCGGCCCTCAGGCACCAGGTTCGGATAGTCCGCCGAGGAAAGCTTGGAAGGCAGATACTCCTCGTGCAGCGGCTTGGCGTAGTCGACCGGGACCAGATGCAGGTTGCGATCGTTGACCTGGTTCAGCCATTGCAACGGCTTGCCTTCGATCGCCACGATCGCGTCGATCTCGCCCTTGCGCAGCATGTCTACCGCGAGCCGCGGCTCCTGATAGATCAGATGCGGCCTGATGCCGAGCCGTTCGAACACGTTGATCGCGGTCACGAAGGTGGAGCTGTCGGGCAAATCGACCACCACGGTCTTGCCGTCGAGGTCCTTCATGCTGCCGATCGTCTTCGGCGCCAGGACGTGCATTTCCTCGTTGAACATCTTGGCCACGTAGACGAACTGGTTTCGGATGTCCTTGGCGAAATCCTTGCGGTCGAGATAGGACAGCGTGTCCTTGCGCACGATTCCGGCGTCCACGCCCCGCAGCAGCAGGATATCGGAGACCGCCTGAACGGAGCCGCGTCCCATCACGGGCAGGATCCGCAAGCTGGTGCCGCTGTCGAGCGCGGAAGCGAGATCCGCGCCGACCTGGGCATAGGTGCTGCCGAAAGAACCCGTCACCAGGCTCACGGTATTGGCGTTGAGCTGGTTCGCCAGTTCGCGCTTGGTGGCGGTGCCGTACTTGAAGATCGTCTTGAAGGAATCGCTGACGGTGCCCGGATCGATGCCGCTTCGCACCGGGCCGAAGTGCTGCCACTGGCCGTTGGTGAAGCGCATCATCCGCATCTGCTCGATCGGCGCATGATCCAGCGCGCTGGTATTGAGCACGATGCCCGACACCATCATGGGAAGCTGCAGGCCCTTGAGATTGCGGGCCTGCCGCATGATGTTCTCGCGCGACAGGTCGTCGCCGCAGTTCTTCAGGACCTCGACGAGCGTCCTGCTGACGAGATAGCCGAGGACGGCCTGGCCGTTGACCTTGCTCACGCTCGGGACGTAGCGCTGCATGAAAGCGCTCCACTCGCGGAATGCCACGTCGCCGGCCCCCGCCGCGTCTTCGCCCTCGAGCCGGTATGCCACCGACAACGCACCTTCCGCGTTTTGCGGACCCGCCGGCTGAAGCACGGCCGAGTACGAATTGGCGATCGTCGGGATGAAATGCAGCGGCTTCCAGCCGAGTTCGGCGATGCGCCGGATCGAAATGGTCGCGAATTTCGGCGTGGTGAATTCGATGAAGACGTCAGCGCCCGATGCCTTGAGCTTGGCGAGCTGCGGATCGATCGTGGTATCCGTGACCTTGTATGTAGCCTCGGCCACGATCGGCATCTTGCCGGCGAGGCCGTCCTTCAGGCCCTTCATGTATTCCTTGCCCATCCCGTCGTCCTGATAGAGGACGGCGATCCTGCCGCGGGGATGGGTCTCCAGCAGATATTGCGCAAAAATCTGGGCTTCAGCCGTGTAGCTCGGCAGGAAGCCCATGGTCCACGGAAACTCGCGCGGCTGATCCCAGGCCGCCGCGCCCGACAAGGCAAAAAGCTGCGGCACCTTTTTTGAATTGAGATAGGGCTGGATCGCGGCGTTGGTGTTGGTGCCGACGGTCGCCATCGTCAGGAGAACCTGGTCCTCCTCGACGAGCTTGCGGGTCATCTCCAGGGTCTTGTTGGGATCGTAGGCGTCGTCATAGATGATCAGGTTGAGCTTGCGGCCGTTGATGCCGCCCTCGGCGTTGACCTTGTCCGCATAGGCCGCGATGACCTTGCCGATGACGCCGTAAGCCGAGGCCGGACCGGTAATGGGAGAGGTGATGCCGACCCGGATTTCGTTGCTGGTCGGAGGCGCCGCATACACCCGGTCGATGACCGCCGAACCTGCCACCGCGGCAATCGCCAGCGCCATCGCAGCGCCGCGTGCGGGCGCGGTGAAGAACCGGCGCACAACGTCGCGGGCCGCCCACCCGGACGGTTGTCCCATACGCCAATGATTGTCGAATCCAGCCCGCATTGCAGCCCCCTGCCTAGTCTCTGTGATGCTTGTTGTGCCTCGAAAGGCGAGCGAACAGCGTTTCAGCGCTGCTCGCCAACATTGTGTCCCAATCGGATTGATTTTGTGTCGAGTCTAGGCGTTCTCTACGGCATGGTTAGTCAAGCGTATGTCTGAGCTCCAGAATTTCACGACATTCGTGTTGTCGCGCCGCTCTTCAACTATGGCGAGCAGATGGAGCGGCCGCGCCACGCCCGTCCTCGCGACAGCGTATACAGCCAGGCAATCACCGGATTTTCCCGATCCGGGAACGTGAGGCTCACCGCATCGTCGCGAGCTGCACCGCGAGGGCGCAGGCACGGTCGTATTCGTCGAGATTGATCCACTCGTTGATCGTATGCGGCTCGTTCTGCCCTGCGCCGAAGGTCACCGTCGGAACGCCGTGGCGGACCATCCAGTTGGCGTCGAGCCCGCCATTGGCGGAACGGATGTTCGGCGTTGCGCCGAGGCTTTCCACGGCCGCGGCCGCGCGTTTGACCACGGGCAGGCTGTCCTTCATGCGGAACGGATAATAGTCGGTCTCGGCCTTGAACTTGACGCGGCCCGACTTGCCATCGCTGTTCTTCACGCGCTTGGCGGCCTTCTCGAACGCCGCCTTGTAGGCCTTGGTGATCTCCTTGAAGAACTTGCTGTCGTGGCTGCGGCTCTCGCCGCGCACATGGACATAGTCGGTGACGACATTGGTGGCGTCCCCTGCGGGGCGGCCCTCGCCGCCGGTGACGGGACCGACATTGCTCGTGCCTTGTCGCTTGCCTTTCACCACCTTGCCGAACCAGCCACCCGCCTTCACGTCGGCGAGCGCCAGCGCGAGGATCATGGTCGAACTGATCCCGCGCTCCGGCGCGACGCCGGCATGCGAGGCGCGGCCGAAAATCTCGACCTGCCAGCGATCCGCTCCAACGGCGCCGATCGTGACGTTGGAGGCCGCGCCGCCGTCATAGTTGAAGGCCAT
>DATCXE010000507.1:0-2514 GCA_036565985.1 Bradyrhizobium sp. | reverse complement strand
GTTCTGCTTGTCGACCACCACAGCCATCCGCTTCAGCGATTCCATCACCTGGTCCTTGCTGACGACACCATGCGCCAGCCAGTTCGCCAGATGCTGGCTGGAGATGCGCAAGGTGGCGCGGTCTTCCATCAGGCCGATGTCATGAATGTCAGGCACCTTGGAACAGCCGACGCCCTGGTCGATCCAGCGCACGACGTAGCCCAAGATGCCCTGGCAGTTGTTGTCGATCTCCTGCTTGACGTCGTCAGGCGCCCAGTTCGATTGCGACACCGGAATGGTGAGGATGTCGGAGAGCTTTGCGCGCTGGCCGCCCTTGGCGAGTTCCTGCTGGCGCGCGATCACGTTGACCTGGTGATAGTGCAGCGCGTGCAGCGTGGCGGCGGTCGGCGACGGCACCCACGCGGTGGTGGCGCCGGCCTGCGGGTGGCCGAGCTTCTGGGTGAGCATGTCGGCCATCTTGTCGGGCGCCGCCCACATCCCCTTGCCGATCTGGGCATGGCCGGGCAGGCCGTCGATCAGGCCCATGTCGACGTTCCAGTCTTCGTAGGCCTTGATCCAGGGCTGCGCCTTCATGTCGTTCTTGCGGATCATCGGCCCCGCTTCCATCGAGGTATGGATCTCGTCGCCGGTGCGGTCGAGGAAGCCGGTGTTGATGAAGCAGATGCGCTTGGACGCGTTCTGGATGCAGGCCTTGAGGTTGACCGTGGTGCGGCGCTCCTCGTCCATGATGCCGACCTTCATGGTGTTCTCGGGCAGGCCGAGCAGCTTTTCGACCTCGCCGAACAGTTCGCAGGTCAGCGCGACCTCGTCGGGCCCGTGCATCTTCGGCTTGACGATGTAGACCGAGCCGGTGCGGCTGTTTTTGGTCTTCGAAGAACCCTTGAGGTCGTGGATCGCGAGCAGGCCGGCGACGGCAGCGTCGAGCAGGCCTTCCGGAATCTCCTCGCCCTTTTCGTCGAGCACGGCGTCGGTGAACATGTGATGGCCGACATTGCGCATCAGCAGCAGGCTGCGGCCGTGCAGCTTCAGCTCCTTGCCGTCGGGCGTCTTGTACACGCGATCGGCGTTGAGCGAACGCTTCAGCGTCTTGCCGCCCTTTTCGAAATCGGCCGAGAGCGTGCCGTCCATCAGGCCGAGCGTGTTGCGATAGACCAGCACCTTGTCCTCGGCGTCGACGGCTGCGACCGAGTCTTCCATGTCCAGAATGGTGGAGACCGCCGATTCCAGGATCATGTCCGCAACGCCGGCCGGATCGTCCTTGCCGATCACGTGGCTGCGGTCGACCTTCACTTCGATATGCATGCCGTTGTTGACCAGCAGGATCGCCGTCGGTGACGCGGCGTCGCCCTGGAAGCCTGCGAACTGTGTGGCCGTCTTCAATGCGGTGGCGTTGCCGCTCTTCAGCTTCGCGGAGAGCTGGCCGGCGATGACGCTGTACGACGTCACGTCGGTGTGGCTGCCGGTTGCGAGCGGCACGGCGCCGTCGAGGAAGGCCTTGGCCTTGGCGATCACCTTGTCGCCGCGCGCCTTGTTGAAACCCTTGCCGGTCTCGCTCGGATCGTGCGGGATCGCATCGGTGCCGTAGAAGGCATCATACAGGCTGCCCCAGCGCGCATTCGCCGCGTTCAGCGCGTAGCGGGCGTTGGTCAGGGGAACGACGAGTTGCGGTCCGCAGATCTTGCCGATTTCCTCGTCGACATTGGCGGTCTCGACCTTGTGGGTCGCCGGTTCGGGCAGGAGATAGCCGATCTCCTTGAGGAAGGCCGTATAGGCGTTCATGTCGAACGCCTTGCCCTTGTTGGCGCGATGCCAGCCGTCGATCCTGGCCTGCAGCGCGTCGCGGAAGGCGAGCAACTCGCGGTTTTTCGGCCCGAGCTTCCTGATGATGGCAGCGACACCGGCCCAGAATGCATCGGGCGAGATCCCGGTTTTGGGGGTCGCCTCGTTGGCGATGAAATCGTACAGGACAGGCGCGATCTTCAATCCGTGGGCATCGACACGATTCATGATGGGCTTTCTCGGTGGAAATTGGCGTTGAAAGCTGCCTTCTGACGAAAGGCAGCAAAAAACGCGCCAAAAAAGGGCAGCGTTATCAGCCCTTTTAGCCCTAAAGCCGGGTCGATGAGAAGGCCCCAAAAGGGAGCGGCTGCTCCATAAAAAGGAGCAGCCGGGAAGGGCCTATTTTGGACGCGTTTTCTTCACGCGAACCGGCGTCCACTTCGCTCGAAAACGCTCTATATATTGGCCGCCAGATCCACCAATTCGTCGAACAGAATGCCGGTTTCAGCCAGCATCCGCTCGATCTCGTCGGTTACATCCGAAACCGTTCGGGCCGACGTGTCGATGCTCAGTTCGGGTCGGGCCGGCGGCTGGTAATCGTTGCCGATCCCGGTGAACGCCTTGAGCGTGCCGGCGCGCGCCTTGGCGTAATGGCCCTTGGGGTCGCGGCTCTCGCAGATCTCGGCCGGCGTTGCGACATAGATCTCGCGGAACGACGTGTCGGCGATACGACGC
>DATCXE010000495.1:0-5117 GCA_036565985.1 Bradyrhizobium sp. | reverse complement strand
CGGCGATCCGTTCCTGCTCGTGCTCGACGAGCCCAACGCCAATCTGGATGCGGACGGCGAGAACGCCCTGACCCGCGCGATCGGGATCATGCGCCAGAGCAAGTCCATCGTCATCGTCATCTCGCACCGTCCGAGCGCGCTATCCGCGCTCGACATGACGATGGTGCTCTACGACGGCAAGTTGATCGCGTTCGGCCCGAGCGCGGAAGTGTTTGCACGCGTCAAGGCCGCAAACGGCAAGACACAGCCGGCTCCGCCGCAAGCGAAAGCAGAGCCGCGGCCGGCGCTCGCCGAGAGTGTTTCGTCATGAAGATGATCGACCCGATGTATGCCGACGGCGGACCTGCGCGGTTCCGGATAAGCGAACCGGAAGGCGACGCTGCCGGGCCGCAGGGCGAGGCGCTGATCCTCGAACTGCAGCGGCTGCGTCACGCCTTCGAACAGGAAAATCGACCCGAACCCGACCGGCCGCAGCCGCGACGCGCGCCCCCTGAAGGCCCGCGTCAGCAGGGCCGGCGTCCTTCGCGTCAGGCGCGGCCGAAACGTTCCAAAAAGAAAGGCAAGATGGGACGGGTGCTGGATGCGTGGCTCGGGCCGTTGGGTTTCCATACCAATTCCCCCGATGGAGATGCACCGGCGGCGCGCGACAGCGGGGCGGTGCGCGAACCGGAATTTACCAGCCCGCAGCGCATGCGGGGGCCGATCATCGCGCCCGACGATCCGTCGCTGGTCAACGTGCCAGGGCCTGCACAAAGGCCGGGACAAAGGCCGGCACCAAGGCCCGCGTCGAGGCCGGCGTCCAGGCCCGCAGAAACGCACGCACCGCGGCCCGTGCTGGAGATCGAGCCTTCGCTCGAGATGCGCGATCCGCTCCGCATCGAGGCCCCGCGCCTCGCTCCGTCGATCCCGGCCGGCGCCGTCGTGTCCGACCGTCCCGCCGGGCGGATGGTCGATATTGCCCGCCAGGGCGTCAGCAAGAGCGTAGCGTTCCTCGTCAATCGCGACGGCTCGACCGATGCCGCCGGCGCGCAGGGCGAGAGCATCGTGACGCGGGCCGGCCGCGCCTATGAGCACGAGCTGCGCACCGGTTTGCGGGCGCTGCTGGTCGTCGGCGGGATCGCGTTCGGCTTGATGGTGCTGCTGCCGCTTTCGGGCGCTGTCGTGGTACCGGGCAACCTGGTGGTCCAATCCAACGTCAAGACGATTCAGCATCCGACCGGCGGGGTGGTGTCGCAGATTCCGGTCCGCAACGGCATGCGCGTCACCGCAGGCGATCTGCTGCTGCGGCTGGATGCGACGCAGGCGCAGGCGAGCCTTCAGGTGGTGAGCAAACAGCTCGACGAGGTGCGCGCGAAGATCTCGCGGCTGGCTGCCGAGCGCGACGGTCTGCCCCGGCCGGCGATCCCGGCCGAATTGTCGTCGCGGCTGGATGACGGCAATGTCAAGAACCTGCTGGCTTCCGAAGCTACGCTGTTCCGGGCGCGGGTGACCGCGCGCGAGAGCCAGAAGGAGCTGCTGCAGAGCAAGGTGTCGCAGCTTGGCCAGGAGATCGAAGGTCTCGAATCGCAGGTCGCATCCAAGGCCAAGCAGCTGGAACTGATCACCGGCGAACTCACGGGCGTGCAGGAACTGTTCGACAAGCGGCTCGTGCCGCTGGCGCGGCTCACGACCCTGCAGCGCGAGAACGCCAGAATCGAGGGCGAACGCGGCCAGCTGATTTCCACGATTGCCGAGACCAAGGCCAAGATCGGCGAGGCGCAGCTTCAGATCGTCAGGCTCGACCAGGATGTGCAGACGGAGGTCGTCAAGGATCTTGGCGAGGCGCAGGGCAAGGAAGCCGAACTTTCCGAGCGCGGCGTCGCCGCGCGCGACGTGCTCGATCGCATCGAAATGCGCGCGCCGGTGTCGGGGGTGATCCATCAGCTCGCCGCCCACACCATCGGCGGCGTGATTCGCGCCGGCGACACCATCATGGAGGTGGTGCCTGATTCCGATGATCTGCAGATCGAGGCGCGGCTGCAGCCGAACGACATCGATCAGGTGCGCAAGGGCCAGCAGGCCTACGTCCGCTTCTCGGCCTTCAACCAGCGGGTGACGCCGCAACTGATCGGCGAGGTGTCGTACGTCTCGCCCGACACCACCCGCGACACGCAGACCAACATGTCCTATTTCACGGTCCGGATCATGCTGCCGGAGGAAGAACGCCGCCGTCTGGCCGGACTGCAGCTCAGCTCCGGCATGCCGGCGGAAGTGTTCATGCAGACCGGCAGCCGGACCATGCTCAGCTACCTGTTCAAGCCCATCATGGATCAGTTCCAGCGCGCATTTGTCGAACGGTAGAGGGGTCGGGCAGCGGCATTCGGGGGGCCTGCCAATCTTGCCACCCGAGATGGTATGGCTATATCAGGGCTTTCCACCCGCCTGTTTGCCAGTGAGCCCGATATGACCACGACCACCGCTGCCGAATCCCAGCCGTTCCAGGCCGAGGTTGCCGAACTTCTGAACCTGATGGTGCACTCGGTCTACTCGGAGACCGATATCTTCCTGCGCGAATTGATCTCGAACGCGTCGGATGCCTGCGACAAGCTGCGCTATGAGGCGATTGCCGCGCCCGAACTGATCACCGACGGCGAGCCGCCAAAAATCCGGATCATACCGAACAAGCAGGCGGACACGCTGGCCGTCGTCGACAGCGGCATCGGCATGGACCGGCAGGAACTGATCGACAATCTCGGCACCATCGCGCGCTCCGGCACCAAATCCTTTCTCTCGCGCCTCACCGAAGCCAAGGACGGCGCCGGCCTGATCGGCCAGTTCGGCGTCGGCTTCTACGCGGCATTCATGGTCGCCGACCGCATCGTCGTCACCTCGAGGCGCGCCGGCTCCGGTCAGGTGTTCGTCTGGTCGTCCTCGGGCGGCAGCGGGTTCGAGATCGCGCCGGCCAGCGAGGAGGATGCCGCCCGCGTCACGCGCGGCACCGAGATCGTCCTGCATCTGAAAAAGGAAGCGGCGAAATATCTCGAGGCCCACGAGATCGAGCGCATCGTCCGCGCCTGGTCCGACAACATCCAGTTTCCGATCGAACTGGTTCCGGAGGAGGGCGAGCCGCGCCAGATCAATTCGGCCAGCGCGCTGTGGCAGCGGTCGAAGTCCGATCTCACGCCGGAAGACTACAAGCAGGCCTACCAGTCGATCGCGGGCGCGTTCGACGATCCCGCGATGACGCTGCATTACCGGGCCGAGGGCCGGCAGTCCTATGCGGTGCTGCTGTTTGCGCCGTCGACCAAGCCGTTCGACCTGTTCGACCAGGCGCGCAAGGGCAAGGTCAAGCTCTACGTCCGCCGCGTCTTCATCGCCGACGATGCCGACCTGCTGCCGGCCTACTTGCGGTTCATTCGCGGTGTGATCGACAGCGAGGATCTGCCGCTCAACATCTCGCGCGAGATGCTGCAGAACAATCCGCAGCTCGCGCAGATCCGAAAGGCCGTCACCGGTCGCGTGATTTCCGAACTCGAAAGCCTCGGCGAGAAGGAGCCGGAAGCCTTCGGCAAGATCTGGGACGCGTTCGGCCCTGTCATCAAGGAAGGCATCTGGGAGGATTTCGAGCGGCGCGAGAAATTGCTGGGCTTGTCGCGGTTCACCACGACGAAGGGCGAGAACCGTTCGCTCAAGCAGTATGTCGATGATCTCAAGCCGAACCAGACCGACATCTATTATCTCACCGGCGACAGCGTGGAGCGGTTGAAGTCGAATCCGAAGCTTGAGTCCGCCACCGCGCGCGGCATCGAGGTGCTGCTACTGACCGATCCGGTCGATGCGTTCTGGACCTCGGCGCCGCTCGATTTCGGCGGCAAGCCGCTGAAGTCGCTGAGCCAGGGCGATATCGATTTCGGCCTGATTCCGCTACTGGATGACAAGGCCGACGAGAAGAAGGACGAGACCGGCGCGGACGAGGCGATGACGATCGCGCTGATCAAGGATGCGCTCGGCGATCGCGTCTCCGACGTGCGCGCTTCGCAGCGGCTGACCGCGAGCGCGTCATGCCTGGTCGCCGGCGGCGGCGCGCACGACCGCATGCTCGAACGGTTGCTGGCGATGCAGAACAAGGGCCCGGTCACCAAGCCGATCCTGGAAATCAACATGCGCCACCCGCTGGTCGCGGCGATGACCAGTGACAAGGAATCGGCAAGGGACCTGTCGTTCCTGTTGCTGGAACAGGCGCAGATCCTCGACGGTGAACTGCCGGAGGATCCGGCCGCGTTTGCCAACCGGCTCAACCAGCTGGTGCTGCGCGGCATTGTGAAGGGGTGAGCGCGCTGCCGGGTGAACCGGATTCCAAAATCGGCCGTATCTGCTGAACACCGTCGGGAACCGGGGTAGCTCATCGCCATGACGACGATTGACGGCACCGATATCTTCTACGGCAAGATCCCGGTCTTTCGCGGCTTCGAGCGCCTGATGGACCCGGCGCTCTATACGCCGTTGCCGGACGATTGGAGCATCGGCGTCGCCGACATCGTCGAATCGACCAGGGCGATCGCCAACCAGCGCTACAAGGCGGTCAACATGGCCGGCGCGGCCGTGATCGCGGCTGTCACCAATGCGCTGGATGGCCGCGAATTTCCGTTCGTGTTCGGCGGCGACGGCGCGAGCTTTGCGGTTTCGCCCGGCGATCTCGACCGCGCGCGCGAGGCGCTGGCGGCGACCGCCGCCTGGGTCGCTCAAGACCTCGATCTGGCGATGCGGGTCGCGCTGGTGCCGGTGAAGGAGATCCGCGCGCGAGGTCTCGAAGTTCGTGTCGCGCGCTTCGGCCCGTCGCCCAATCTTTCCTATGCGATGTTTTCCGGCGGCGGGCTCGGGTGGGCGGATGCCGCGATGAAGCGGGGTGAATTCGCCGTCCCCCCGGCGCCGCTGGGCGTGCAGCCGGATCTGTCGGGCCTTTCGTGCCGCTTCGAGGAAATCCCCGCCACGCGTGGGCTGATCCTGTCGGTGCTGGTGGTGCCGGCCAAGGGCGCCGATCCGCTCGCCTTTCGCAAGGTTATCGAGGACATCATCAGGCTGGTCGAGAGGAGCCCGGATGCGGGACGCCCGGTGCCGTCGGATGGACCGCCGCTGCG
>DATCXE010000478.1:0-8554 GCA_036565985.1 Bradyrhizobium sp. | reverse complement strand
GTCCAGTCCGTTCCTGCTTGGGTTCGACGAAATCGAGCGTGCGCTCGATCGCGTCGTCAAAGGCGCCGACGGTTATCCTCCCTACAACATCGAGCGGTGTGACCGTGCCAACGGCCAGCCCGAAAGGCTGCGTATCACGCTCGCGGTGGCGGGATTTACCCGTGACCAACTCGATGTGACCATTGAGGAAAACCAGCTCGTGATCCGGGGCCGCCAGCAGGACGACAAGGCCCGGCAATACATCCATCGCGGCATCGCCGCGCGCCACTTCCAGCGCACTTTCGTGCTGGCGGAGGGGATGCAGGTGCTGGGCGCGGATCTGAAGAACGGGCTGCTGTCGATCGATCTCGCCAGGCCGGAGCCTGAACGGGTCGTTAAGACAATAGCTATCAATGAACACGAATAATGGAACCAGTAGCGGACTCGACCGCTTAATCTCCAGGAGGAGTCGAGACCATGAGTGAAGTGAGCGTTACGTTCGAACCCGAAAAGGTTTCCGTCGAGGCACTGGCCCATCTGGGCGAAGGCCACATCGCCTACGTGAAGCAGGTCCGTTCCGAGGACGTGCCCGGACTGTTTCCGCAGGCGCCGAAGATTGCGCCGGGGCTGAAGCTGTTCGCGCTGCATGCCGCCGACGGCACCCCGATCATGCTGACCGATAGCCGCGAGGCTGCGATCGCCAATGCATGGAGCAACGAGCTTCAGGCCGTCAGCGTGCACTGAAGTAGCGCTTGCTGCTTCAGTGACAAGGCTTCGCCTGGTGCTGCTGACGTGGTACCGCGCGAAAGCGAGAACGGGATTTCGGATACGCGGGCATAGCAACCCCGCGTATCGTCGTTTCGGAATATCGCCAGATCCGATCTTTAGGCCGCACGCACGGTCGAGAGGAATTTCTCCACCTCGCCTTTGAGATGATTGCTCTGTCCCAGCAGGGACTGGGCCAGCCCGTGCACATGGGTCGACGCGGCGCCGGTCTCGGTCGCACCGCGATTGACGTTAGTGATGCTGGAAGCCACCTGCGAGGCGCCTTGCGCCGCCTGCTGCACGTTGCGCGATATCTCCTGCGTCACAGCGCCCTGCTCCTCGACGGCGGCGGCGATCGTCTGCGAGATTTCCACGATGCGGCCGATCGTGCCGCCGATCTCCTGGATGGCCGAAACCGACTGATTCGTCGCCGACTGCATCTGACCGATCTGGCCGCTGATTTCCTCGGTGGCTTTGGCCGTCTGCGCGGCAAGCGCCTTGACCTCGGATGCGACGACCGCAAATCCCCGTCCCGCCTCTCCGGCGCGCGCCGCTTCGATCGTGGCGTTCAGCGCCAGCAGATTGGTCTGCTCCGCCACCGCGCTGATCATCCTGACCACTTCACCGATCCGGCCGGCAGATTGCGCCAGATCGGCGATCCGCGCATTGGTCTGCTCGACCTGGCTGACGGCCTCGCGCGATATTTTGTGCGAATCCCGCACCTGGCGGCTGATCTCCTGCACGGACGAAGCCATCTCTTCGGCGGCCGCGGCCGCCGACTGCGCGTTTGACGAGGACTGTTCGGAGGCGGCGGCAACCGTCGCCGAGAGCGTCTGGGTCACTTCCGCGGTCCTGGTCAGACGTCCCGCCGACGATTCGAGTTCGGACGAGGCGCCCGATACGGTCTGGATGATTTTTCCAATCGCGGAATCGAAGCCTCCCGCCATCTCGTGCATCGCCGCCCTGCGATCCGCTTCCGCCTTCTGTTTCAGGCTCGCCTGCTCGGCCTCCATCGACAGAACGCGCTGCGCGTTTTCCTTGAACACCTGGACCGCGCGGGCCATCGCACCCACTTCGTCGTCGCGGCTGAGCGCCGGGACCGCAACGTTGAGGTCGCCGCCCGCCAGCCCCTTCATCACGTCGGTCATCGCCGCAATCGGCCGGATGACGCCGAATGCGACGCCGAAGAGGCCGGCGCCGATGATGAGGAACACCACCGCGGAAACACCCCACAACAGCAGCGTGAACATGCTGACGCGTTCGGTCGCCGCGACTTCGGTCGCGGCATTCTGATCGTTGGTCTGCTTGACGATGTCGTCGATGATGGCGCGGTGCGCGGCATAACGCGCGGCAATCTCCGCATAGGACTTCGCCGCCGCGGCGCTGTCTCCCTTGGCCAACGCCGGCAGCAGGCCATCGCGGATCGCGGTCCAGAAGCGCTGCACCTCGTTGTGGGATTTTTCCACGAGCTTGGTCTTCAGCATCGGGTCGAGGTCGGACTTGATCCAGAAC
Organism: Bradyrhizobium sp.; assembly: GCA_036565985.1. Lineage (GTDB taxonomy): Bacteria > Pseudomonadota > Alphaproteobacteria > Rhizobiales > Xanthobacteraceae > Bradyrhizobium. The sequence continues at coordinate 6,298 of DATCXE010000478.1, read as the reverse complement.
GCGTGCCGCTCGTCATATTCCTTCTTGAGCTGCGCAAGCCTGTCGCGATGGGCCGCAAGCTGCGAGGGATCGCGCAGGACGAGCGTCGCCTCCAGATAGGCCTCGATGACATATTCCGGCGGCGGCAGGATGTCAGCGATCAGGTCGTTGCCGAGCTTGATCTGGTTGTACAGAGGCCCGCCCACCTTGAGCTGGGCCAGCCCGTAAACGCCGGTGGCAATGACGGCGCCGAGGCCCAATGCGGTAACCAGTCCAAAAATCAATATCGCGCGTGAAATCGTCGGCCGCAGCTTCATGGCGCTCCCCGGAACGCGGGCAATATCCGCGCCGAAGGAAATAACTGCGATTTTGCTTAAGATTGCGTTATCCGGACGCGCTGCCGCGCCTGCAACAGTTACGCCGCACTCGCCGGCGGCAAGGCCAGCACCGAATAGATCGCCTGCGCGTCGCGCGAGGCGCGGAGCTTCTTGGCGACATCCTGGTCGCGCAACAGCCGCGCGATCCGCGCCAGCGCCTTCAGATGATCGGCGCCCGCACCCTCCGGGGCCAGCAGCAGGAAGATCAGGTCAACCGGCTGGCCGTCCATGGCCTCGAAATCAATCGGGCGTTCGAGGCGCGCAAAGAACCCGAACAGCTTTTCCAGCTTCGGCAGCTTGCCGTGCGGGATGGCGACGCCATAGCCGACGGCGGTGGTGCCGAGCTTCTCGCGCTGCAGGAGCACTTCGAACACCGAGCGCTCGTTCTGCCCGGTCAGCGCGGCGGCGCGCGCCGCCAGTTCCTGCAGCGCCTGCTTCTTGCTGATGACCTTCAAAGCCGGGAGAATCGCCTCGGGTGCGACCAGATCGGTAATCGTCATGGGGCGTTCCGAGGTGAAATGAACCGTCAGGTTACAATTTAGGTTCTAGAACCGGGGCGACAACAAGGAGAGGTTGGGAGGCGGGCTTAGGCCAGGGTCCCGATTTGGGGGCTTCTACTCCAACGCATGGCCGGTGCCAACTCCCATAGGGCCAGTTCCTGGACCCTGTCCGTTAAGGCCGCGGACCATAGGGAGGGCCGCCGTGGGCGTCAATGCCGTCGGGCATAGATGTCAGGGGGTAACCGCCGGGGGGTCGACCCAGCCGACATTGCCGTCCGTCCGACGGTAAATGATGTTAACCCGGCCGCTGGATCCGTGCTGGAACACGATGCAGGCAGCCCCGGTCAGGTCCAGTTCCATGACCGCCTCGCTCACCGAAAGCCGCTTCAGCGACGTGGTCGCTTCGGCGATGATCACGGGGCTGTAGGCGGTGACTTCCTCGTCGCCCTCCGCCGGCGCCTCGATCACATAGCTCGGCGCGTCGAGCACCGGCGCATCCATCTCCGCCAGCGCCGCGGAGGCGGCATAGGCCTTGCGGGCCGAGCGGTCCTTCAACCGGCTCTTGTAGCGGCGCAGGCGCTTCTCGATCATCAGGAGCGCCTGGTCGGCGCTGGCATACGCATCGGTGGCGTTGGAATCGGCCTCCAGCGTGATCCCGGAATCCAGGTGCAGCGCGCAATCGGTACGGAAACCGAAACCATCCTTGCTCAGCGTGATGTGGCCGGAATAGTTGCCGTCGAAATATTTTCTCAGGACTTCATCGGTGCGTTCGCTTACTCGCGAACGAAGGGTGTCGCCGACACTGATGCTTTTCCCGGAGATTCGAAGGGTCATTGGATGCCTCGCTATGCCTCGATCACGCTGGTTTTTGCTGGGATCTTTTCGAAAGACCGTGGCCGCTCTCCTTCTGCCTAGGCGGGGAACCAAGACTATCGCGATCCGGCGCGAACGCAATCAGGCAGGGGCCGTATCGCGGGACCGGTCGGCAGAGGCGGCGGGGGCTGAAAGCGCATTACCGAGCATGCTCTGTTTGTCGCGGCGGCGCTGGACCGAGGAAGGAATACGCATCGCTTCGCGGTACTTCGCGACCGTGCGGCGGGCAATATCAATGCCGGATTCGCGCAATCGTTCCACGATCGTGTCATCGGAGAGGATCGCGGACGGAGCCTCCGCATCGATCAGCTGCTTGATGTGGTGACGGACCGCCTCCGCCGAATGCGCCTCGCCGCCATCGGCCGATGCGATCGAGGCGGTGAAGAAGTATTTCAGTTCAAAGCTGCCGCGGTTGGTTGCCATATACTTGTTGGCGGTAACCCGTGACACCGTCGATTCGTGCATCTGGATCGCGTCCGCCACCGCCTTGAGATTCAGCGGCCGCAGATGCGCGACACCATGGGTAAAGAAACCGTCCTGCTGGCGCACGATTTCGGTCGCGACCTTGAGGATGGTGCGGGCGCGCTGATCGAGCGCACGAACCAGCCAGGTCGCATTCTGCAGGCAGTCGGTGAAATAGGATTTGTCGCCGTCCTTGCGGATCGTCTTCGACAGCTCGGTGTAATAGACCTGATTGACCAGCACGCGCGGCAACGTGTCGCTGTTGAGTTCGACATGCCAGCCGCCGTCCGGGCCGGGCCGCACATACACGTCCGGTACCATGGTCTGCGTCCGCGCCGAGCCGAACTTCAGTCCGGGCTTGGGATCGAGGCGGCGGATTTCACCGATCATGTCGGTGATGTCTTCGTCGTCGACGCCGCACAGCTTGCGAAGGCCGGCAATATCGCGCTTGGCGAGCAGGTCCAGATTCTCCACCAGCGCCTGCATGGCGGGATCGTAGCGGTTCAACTCGCGGAGCTGAATTGCAAGGCACTCGCTCAAATTCCGGGCGCAGACGCCGGGCGGGTCGAACTTCTGCAGCACGGCAAGCACGGCCTCGACGTCGTGCTGGGACGCCCCCAGCCGTTCGGCGGCCTGTCCGAGATCCGGCGGCAGGTAGCCGGCGTCGTCGACCAGATCGATCAGATATTGTCCGATCATGCGCTGCGCGGGTGCGCTGAACGCCACGGCAAGCTGCTCGGCCAGATGGCTGCCGAGCGTCACTTCGGCGGCGACAAAGGCCTCCAGATTGTAGTCGTCGTCGTTGGAGGCGCCGCCGCCCCATTCGGTGTAGGCGGTGGGCGCCGCGTCCTGCGCCGCCCGCGCGGCGGCTTCGGCGGGTTCCTCGGAAAACACGTTGTCGAGCGGGGTGTCCAGCGTCTGCTCGATCTCGGTACGGCTGCCGAGGTCGCGGTTCAGCCACTCCTCCTGGCCGGATTCGAAGCCGTCGCCGGAACCGGCCATATCGGAGGATTCCCCCCCGGCGTCCTCGCCATAGCTGCCGGAATCGGCATATTCGGGGTGATCGGCGACCGGCTCGCCCGCGACCGGGGCTTCGGGGCCGTCGCTGGCCCGATCCAGCAGCGGATTGCGCTCCAGTTCCTCCTCGACAAAGGCCGAAAGGTCCAGATTCGACAGTTGCAACAGCTTGATCGCCTGCATCAATTGCGGCGTCATGACCAGCGACTGCGACTGGCGGAACTCTAGTCTTTGCGTCAGGGCCATGGAGGCGAGAAACCGATCCAATGTGAGTTGGTCCGATTCTTGCTTATATCACTCCACCGACCTTGTACACGGGTTGACGAAAGCCGAAAATTGGCTATGGCGCAAAAGTGGAAACCGGTATGGGGGCCGGCGCGCCAAAGATTCTCACACGAACCCAAGACCTTATCGGCAAATCGCCCACACCTTGGCGGGCCATGTGCTAAAGGCGGAATTCCTCGCCAAGGTAAAGGCGGCGTACATCCGGATCGTTGACGATCTCTTCCGGACTGCCTTCAGTGAGGATTTGGCCGGCATAGACGATATAGGCGCGGTCGGTCAGCCCCAGCGTTTCCCGCACATTGTGGTCGGTAATCAGGACGCCAATGCCCCGATTGGTGAGGTGGCGGACCAGATCCTGAATGTCGCCCACCGCAATCGGATCGATGCCGGCAAAGGGTTCGTCGAGCAGCATGTAGTTCGGGCGCGTCGCCAGCGCGCGCGCGATTTCGACGCGGCGGCGCTCACCGCCGGAGAGTGCGATCGATGGCGATTTGCGCAAGCGCGTGATGTTGAATTCGTCCAGCAGCGAATTGAGTTCGGCCTCGCGCTTCTTACGGTTGGGCTCGACGACCTCGAGCACGGCGCGAATGTTCTGCTCGACCGTCAGGCCGCGGAAGATCGAGGCTTCCTGCGGCAGATAGCCGATGCCCAGCCGCGCGCGCTGATACATCGGCAGCTTGGTGACGTCGTGGCCGTCGAGTTCGATGGCGCCGCGATCGGCCTTGATCAGCCCGGTGATCATGTAGAACACCGTGGTCTTGCCGGCGCCGTTCGGGCCGAGCAGGCCGACCGCCTCGCCGCGGCGGACATAGATGCTGACGCCGCGCACGACCTGGCGAGTGCCGAAACTCTTTTCCACGCTATGCACAGCCAGAAAGCCGGGCCGCTTGGCAGGGCGCGGAGCCGCGGCGCCGCTGGTCCTGGTGGGACTTGCGGATTTGGGATTGGGGGGCCTGGAACCGGGCGCCTGAGCGCGGGCGCGTGGTCTTTCCTCGCGCGGCGGTACGACATCAGGCTGCGGCGGCAATTCCAGCCCGGGCAGCGAGGCCGCACGTGCGATCGGCGGCGCATCGCGCACGGGGTTCGTCAGCATCTCGCCGAAGGAATCGCCAAGCGCGGTGATGTCATCGCGCGAACGCGCAAATCCTGCCGACCCGCGTTTTGCAGGACGTCGACGGAACATGCCGAGTAAATCCACCATCCCGCTTCGCTTAACCTTTCACGATCCCGCGACGCGCCCGCTTGCGAATCGATTCGCCCGCGAACCATGAATGAATGGATGTCCCCTGCCCAGCGAAACACCCCGCCACGCCCCGCCTGTAGATACAGGCTCGCACCCCAAGCTTCAACAGCCGGCGCTTCAACTAATCTTTAAGGCATTGATATAGTTATTTTTTCCCGGGGATCAGCGAGGGGATCGCCGGCGCCGGCTTGGCCCCGCCCGCCCCAGAACCGCAATCCTGCCCCTGGATGAACATGCCCTGCACCTTGCCGCTGTCGGATTCGACCCGCGACACGCCGGTCGTCATGTCCACCTTGAGACGATCGCCACGCAGCACGTTCTTGCACTGCGTCAGCACCACGCCGCCCTGCATGGTGATGAGGTTGGCCCGCGTGTCGAAGATCGCGATCTCGCCGGTCACGACCTGGTCCTTCTGCGTCACCACGACGGAGCCCTTGGCTTCGAGCCGTTTGATCGACGAACTGCCGCCGGGTCCGGGGGTAGCGGATTGCATCGTCGCGGATTTCGCTCCCTTGGCTCCGGCAGGCGACGGCGTGGCCGCGGCTGGCGCCGGGGCCGGACCGGAATCGTAGAACACCACCAGCGTTTTCGAGGTCATGGTGGTGTCGCCCTGCACGACCTTCACATTGCCGGCGAAGGTCGCTTCCTTTTTCTTGTCACGCATTTCGAGCGAAGCCGCCTCGATCTGAATCGGCTGATCGCGGTTTTGCGAAAAGCCCTGCATCGCATTCGGCACGCCCGACATGGCGCCCTGCGCACGGGCGTCGCCGGCGACCATCAGCGCGAGCGCCAATGCCGCCGCGGCAAAACTGCGCGAGAGGAAATGCATCATGAACATCATTTCGTGTTGGCGGATTTGCCGGAACGCGTCGTGGCCGGCGGCGGTGGCGGCGGCTCGGGCTCATCCACCGTCGGGCTTTCCATCACCAGGTTCATCACGACATTGCCCTCAAAGCGCACCACCTCGCCGCTGTTGACGATCCTGAGCTTGTCGGCCGTGAGCGTTCCGTTCAGCAATTTGACGTCGACATGCTCGTCCGACGTCACCGATCCCTTGTTGATGTCGACATAGGCCTGCGAGAGCTTGGCTTCGTAGCCGGTGGACGACTGCAGGAAGATATCCTTGCGCAGATCCAGCAGCTGCTGCTTGCTGTCGAAGAACCCGGTGTGGGCGTCCATCGTCACCGTGCTCTTGTCTTCCATCATGACCTTGGCCCGCAACGTCTGCAGTTCGACATGGTCGGGAGAGGTCAGGTCCTGGACCGCGGCCTTGGCCCACAATTCGTAGGGCCGCTGGTCGGTCGAGAAGCCGGCGAGGTGCGGCGATTCCATCGTGATCTTGGTGCCGGAAACCACGAGATTTCCGATGTCGACCGGCAGCTTCGGCAGCAGCATCCGGAACGGATTGAAGACCGACACCGCAACGACGCCCGCCATCGCAAGCACCACGGCCGCCGGGACCGCGACCCGCAGTATCCGAACCATCCGGCTGTGGCGCGCGGCGATGGCAAAGCGCGCCTCCATTCCGGCTTGGTAGGCTGGATTCTGAATTGAAATCACTG
>DATCXE010000474.1:0-9087 GCA_036565985.1 Bradyrhizobium sp. | reverse complement strand
CACACGCCCTCGACCAGCCCGCCGAGAATGACTCGGTCGGATTCCGTCAACCGCGCTTCGAGCTGACCGTAGATGTGAAGATGCGCGCTCGCCGATTCCGGCCGCCGCACCATGCGATCGGCAAAGGCGGTCTGGAACACTTCGGGATAATCGCCGAGCTGCGTCATCAGGCCGCTCGGCTTTTTCTCGGCCAGCAGGTCGTCGAACGCCATGGCGAGTGCCGATCCCGGACTGCCCTCGAAGACAACAGCAACGCCGTTGTGGTCAGACGACAGGGCGATCAAGACCTCGCGATGACGGTACGCCAGTTCGGCGAAGTCATGCGGCTTCGACGATGCGACGCTTTCCAGCGGCGCCAACGCCTTCTGCAACGCCGCGATCAGCGATTGTGCCTGATCGAGTTCGTGGTCCCTCAATTTCGCGCGATGCTCTGCGGGGTGAAGCGAGGAGGTCTCGTTGATTCGGAGCTTTCCGAGCTCGGTGCGGAAACGATCGAAGTCGCGCGCAAGCCCGCTCGCTCCGGCCTGCGGCCGGGTGCCGCGCAAGACCGCGAGTTCGAGGACTTCGATGGCGCGCTTATGCGCGCCATGCGCGCCGCCGAGCCGAAACAGCGGATGCTTCAACAGCGCCAGCAGTGGCGGCGGCTCCAGCCCCTTGGCTGCAGCCTCTGCCGTAAGGCGGGCAAAAATGCCTGCCGGCGTATCCAGCAGCGCGTCGCCGCCGGAATCGTCGAATTCGAGATTCCAGCGGGTCAGCGCCGCCATCACCCGCCGCGCCAGCGCGCGATCCGGCGTCACCAGCGCGGCCGATTTGTCCAGGTGCCGCGCCTCGCGCATCGCCACCGCAATCGCCAGCGCCTCCATTTCCGAACTGGGCGCTTCCACGACCGCAAGGTTGGTCATGCCGCCGGTGATCTTCGCCGAGACATCCGGCCGTGCCAGCCGGTCATGCCATTGCTCGGTCGCGGTGGAAGGGCGCATCGTCTCCGACACCAGCACGTCCCGTCCCTGTGGCGCCGGCGTGCCAAGAATTTCGACGTCGCTTCGCTTGATGCCGAAACGATCCAGCAATCCCTGCATCGCGAATTGCGGATGGTTCGAGGAAGGCTGCGTGGTGAATCTTCCCTGCGCGTCCCTTACGCCGCCGATCGTCTGCCAGGCCTCGTCGTCCAGATCGGTGTCGAGCCCCGGCAGCACCACCGCGCCGTGCTTCAGGCCGGCAACAGCGGTGAGGAATTTCGCGGTCGCCGGCATTGAGCCGGTCGAACCCGCCGCGATCACCGGCCCCTCATGATGCGCGGTCAGGCGCGCGGCCTCGGCATCGATCAGGCGGTCGCGGCGTTCCGCGGGCTCGATCCGGCCGATCTCCTTGAGATGCTCAGGCCAGATCTTGCGCGCGATGCGCAGGAATTCCAGCGAGTGCTGCCAGTATTTGTCGAACTGGTCCGGCACCAGTCTGTCGAGCGCTTCCCATGCGACCCCGCGCGTCACCATGTCGTCCATCAGCCGGGCCAGGTCGCCGGCCAGCGCCAGCGTCGATGCCGGGCCGCCGACGACGAGCGGCGCCGATACCGGACTTTTCGCCCACGCCGCGACGAGGTGCGCCAGCGTCAGGCGCCGTTCGAGTTCGCCCAGTTTTGGCGGAAGGTCGAGCGGCGCCACGCCGCCGAACTGTTCGGAGCCTTCGGAGAATGCCAACTCGTCCTCGTCGATATCGCCGAGGGCTATGATGCGCGGCAGGATCGCGGCGTCGGTCTTCAGTTCGTCGAGAAAGATTTCCCGCGCCCTGCGTCCGGCGCGCCGGGTCGGCAGATAGAGCGTCGCCCGCGCGAGATCGTGCGGGTTCGTACGCGCCTCGAATCCGTCGACCAGCCGGCCGTCGACCAGCGCAGCGATGACGGTGCGCAGGAACGGCACGGATACGGGGACGCTGAAAACGCGCATGGGCTTCCTGATTCGAGGGTGGGGGCAATATAGGGAGGTAACGAGGGAAGGTCATGTGTGAGTGCGGGTAACCCCCGTTACCCACTGTCGTCACCCGCGAAGGCGGGTGACCCTGTATTCCAGAGGCCGCAATGGCTGAATCGAGAGGCCCCGGCGTACTGGATGCCCGCCTTCGCGGGCATGACGATTCAGTGGGTCGCCAGATTCAGGCCTACGCCACGCTTTCCAGAAACGCCTCTTCCGCGGCCTCGACCGCGTCGGGGGTTCCGACATGCATCCAGACGCCGTCGAGCCGCAGGCCGAACAGCCGCTCCTGTTCGTTGGCGCGGTCGAACATTTTCGTCAGCGAGAACTCGCCGGCTGGTGCGTCAATAAACAGCGATGGCGACATGATCGCCGCACCCGCATAGACGAACGGCACCACCTGATGCTCCCGGCGCTTGCGCAGCGCGCCGTCCGGCAGCATCGCGTAGTCGCCGCGGCCGCCATAGCCGATGCTGCTGGTGGTCGGCGCCATCAGCAGCAGGATGTCCATCCGCCGGGGATCGAAGGTTTCGGCCAGTCGCGTCAGGTTCGGTCGCACGCCATCGATCCACATCGTGTCGGCATTGACGTGAAAGAACGGGTCCTTGCCGAGCAACGGCAGCGCCTTCACCACAGCGCCGCCGGTGCCGAGCACCACGTCGCGCTCGTCGGAGATGATGATGCGGGGCTTGGTGCGGCCGGCGGTGTGCTCGATGATCTGGTCCGGGAGATAATGCACGTTGACCACTGCCTCCGCGACGCCGGCGCCGGCAAGCTTGTCCAGCACGTGATCGAGCAGCGGCTGGCCGGCGACACGCACCAGCGGCTTCGGCATGTGATCGGTCAACGGCCGCATGCGCAGGCCGAGACCGGCGGCGAGGACCATGGCTTTGGTTGGTATAACGGACATCAGTGGTGTTTCTCGAACCATCCAAATCGCGCCGCGCATCATATCACGGCGATTCGCCTGAATCAGCAACTGTGGGGCTTTTTAGCGCTTTCGAGCAAAAGCCTGCCCCGGACTTGATCCGGGGTGGATACCGGTTCGCCCACGGAAAACGCGTCAAAATCCGGGCCCTGTCCCGATTCGATCAGGACCGTTAAGGCTGTAGTCGCCGGGCATGACGGCTGTACGACGCGGCCCGCGCGACGGACTTCAAGCCTGGGCTTCCTCGGCCCCGCGCTTCGCCTTCTTCTTCTTGTCGCCCTGCTTGAGGAAATTGACGCCGATCTGGTCGCCATTGACCCAGGCGAGCTCGCAGCGGCGGTAGGCCAGTCCCGTCGACGACAGCAGCAGGAAGAATTCCTTCAGATGCAAACCTTCGACCGAACCTTCGACCGTCAGCTTGGCGCCGGTCTCGGAGACGTCTTCCATCACGCAGTCGCGTCGCCAGGTGCCGTCAATGCCCATCATGTGCGCAGCAAAGCCGCGCTCGAATACGACCCGATCTCCCTTGCGCCGCTCCACCGCCGCCATGACCGCAATTCCCGTGTCAAAGAAAGCCAGGGCCACGCCTGCAGCATGGCTGGTGCCACATTAGAGGTGGGCTGGCTAACAGGAAGTAAATCAGGCCGTCGGCGGCGGCACATTCGCCGCATACCATTGGCGAAACGCCGCCAGCGCCGGATGCGCCAGCGAACGGCCCAGATAGGTCCAGATCCGGGGCTGGTGGCGAAGATATTGCGGCTTGCCGTCGCGCCGGTTGAGCCGGGCAAAGGTGCCGAGCAAACGGGTGTTTCGCTGCGCCGACATGATCGCGTAGAGCTCGGCAAAGCCGGCCGGATCGAAACCGGCGTCGGCCGCGCGGCGCGTGCGGATGTAGCGGGTCAGCAGCGTCAGCTCGAGCTGTTCGGGAATGTCGATCCGCGCATCCTGCAGCAGCGACACCAGATCGTAGGCGGCAGGCCCCAGCACGGCATCCTGGAAATCGATCAGCCCGATGCGGCGGATCCCGGCGCGGTCGCCGAGCCAGATGATGTTGGGCGAATGAAAGTCCCGCAGCACCCAGGTCCGCGGCGCCGCTGCGGGCTTCTCCAGAAGGGCGCGCCACATCGCGACGAATTCGTCGCGCCGTTGCTGGCTTACTTCGGCGCCGCGATCCGGCAGGTACCATTCGAGCATCAGGCCGATCTCGACCAGCCACGCGTCGATATCGAAGAGCGGAATGTCGTAAGTGAGCTGCGGTGTCAGCGGCAGTGTTTCGGGCATGGCTTCGCGATGCAGTTCCGCCAGCATGTCGGTCGCGGTCTCATAGCGATCGGCGATCGGCTGCGGCGGATCGCCCTCGACGACGCCGGCGCTGCCGAAATCCTCGGTGATCAGGAAGCCTGAATCGAGATCGCCATGATGAATCGCAGGCGCCGAGAAGCCGCGGGCGCGCAGGCCGTTGTCGATGGCGACGAACGGCTTGACGTCCTCGGCGAGATGCACGGCTGCGCTGTAGGATTTTCCGTCATGGATCGGCGGACCATCCGGACGCCGCGGCGAATTCATCAGGATCGACGTGCCGTTGTTGCCGATGAGCCGCGCATAGGAGCGGGTCGAGGCGTCGCCGGGCATGCGCTCGCGCTGTGCGCCGAGGAAGCCGGCTTCCTCGAGGAAATTTCGCAGATTGCGCAATCGCTCCACCTGCGCCGCGGCCTTGCCATGGCCGGTGATTGCGGCGGCGCGCGCGCTGGATCCAAGCGCGGGGCGATGGCTGAAGGCGATGTCGATGCGATCTTCGGGCAACGCATCGGGGGCGCGCTCCGGCCACTCGATCAGCGCCAGCGTGCCCTCCGGCAGCGGCGACAATCCGATTTCCTCCAGCTCGCTCGAATCGTTGATGCGGTAGAGATCGGCATGGAGCAGCGGAAACGGCACGTCGTAGCCTTGCGCCAGCGTAAATGTCGGGCTCGGCACTTCGAGTGCCGGATCGTCGGCGAGATAACGGATCATCGCCCGCGCCGCGGCGGTCTTGCCGGCGCCGAGATCGCCCGAGAGCGTGATCACGTCGCCCGGTCCGACCAGAAGCGCGAGGTCCGCCATCAAATGCGCCGTCGCGTTCTCGTTCGCCAGCGCCACGGAGAATGTCGCGGGCGCGGTCATTCGGCGGCGTTGCGGTGGGCGTTCTGGTCGACCGGAAAGTCGCAGACGACCGTGGTGCCTTTGCCGACCACCGAATCGACGCGCACCTTGCCGCCATGCAGTTCGACAAAGGAGCGCACCAGCGACAGGCCGAGGCCGGCGCCGCGATGCCGCGAGCCGTGGGAATGGCTCTCGAACCAGTCGAACACCTTGTCCTTGACGTCGGACGGAATGCCGGGGCCGGTATCGCTGACGGTAAAGGTCACGCGATGATCGGTCCGCCGCGCGCTGATCATGACCGTCGCATCGTGCGGCGAGAATCCGACCGCGTTGGCGAGCAGATTGTACAGCACCTGCACCACGCGCCGCTCGTCGCCGGTGAAGTCGCCGATATTGGGGTCGATATCGACCTTGAGTTCGATGCGGTCGGTCGCCAGCCGGTCCTGGATGCCCTCGGCGGCGGCCTCGATGGCTTTCTCGATATTGACCGGGCCGAGCTCGAGCTTCATCGCGCCGGCATCGATGGTGGCGAGATCGAGAATGTTGTTGGTGAGCGCGAGCAGCGCGTTGGTCGATTTGGTGACGTAGTCGAGATATTCGGCCTGCTTCTTCGTCAGCGGACCGGTCGAGGGGTCGCTGAGGAAATGGGCAAAGCCGATGATGGTGGTCAGCGGCGCGCGCAGTTCGTAGGACACGTGGTGGACGAAATCGACCTTCATCTGGTCGGCGGTCTCCAGCGCCTCGTTGCGCTCGCGCAGCGCGCGCTCGACATTCTCGGTGTCGGTGATGTCCTGGAATGTCAGCATGGTCGCGCCGTCGGGCAGCGGCATGGTCATGCAGTCCAGCACGCTGCCGTCCTTGCGTTCGAGCTTCAGTGATACCTGCGCGCGGTTGTCGATCGCGGTGATCGCCTCGCGCAGCGCCCGCCAGGTCGGCGCGTCGTCGAACAGCGGCATGCACCAGGCTTCCACGGCCTCGATGTGCGGCTGTTCCCTGAGCGCTTCCGCCGGCAGCTTCCACATTTTCGCGAATGAAGGGTTGAACAGCTCCACCCGGCCGTTGCTGCCGAACACTGCGACCGCCTCGGCGAGATTGTCCAGCGTCTCGTGCTGGACCCGGGTCAGCCGGTCGAAGCGCCGCGCCAGATCGAGGCTTTCGGTGACGTTGTCGAACAGATAGGTGACGCCGCCTTCGAGGTTCGGCGTGGTGACGACGCTGAGCGCGCGGCCGTCCGGCAGGAACCAGGTGTAGTTCTCCGGTTCGACGGCGCGATAGGCCTCGTGCAGCTTGGCCTTCCAGGCGCGGAAGTCCGGCTGTTCGGGCAGCTTGCGCGTGGCGCGCAGCCGGTCCAGCACGCTGGAATCGTCGGGATTGGAGTCGAGGAAGGCCTGGTCGAGGCTCCACAGCCGTCGGTAGGATTCGTTATAGAAGGCGAGCCGCCGCTGGCCGTCGAACACGGCGACGCCCGACGACAACTGGTCGAGGGTGCGGCGATGGGCTTCGGCCATCCGCTCGATGGCATCGCGCAAGGCGGTCGCCTCGCTGGCGTCGATCGCGATCCCGGCGCTGCCGGCGTTGAGCTTGAGCGCCTGCACGTCATAGATGCGCCGCTCGCCGCCGACCACGATCGGCAGCCGCGCGTTGAAGCTGGAGTTGTCGTTCAGCACCCGGTTCATCTCGGCGCGCTGATCGTTCTCCAGCAGTTCGAGGTTGCGGTGGATGGCATCGGCGGGGCTTCCGCCCTCGGTGGCCCGGACATAGGCCGCATTGGCGTAACGCAGATTGCCCTCGATGCTCTTGGCCCATATCGGCCAGGGAACGGCCGCGGCGAAATCGCGCAGCAGTTCGGTTTCTTCCTGCAGCGTCCTGTACCGGAGATTGGATTCCGCGAGTTCCCGGCGCAGCCCGCCGAGTTCGCGAATCCGCACGATCGCCTGGCCGCCGATGGCGCGGCCCATGGCTTCGATGGCACGGCCGTTCGAGGTGGAGAGGTTGAGCAGAAAACCTTCGCCGGCTTCGCGCAGCGCGTCGACGGCATGGTCCATCTGCAGCGCCGGTTCCGGCGGCAGCCAGGTACCGAAGGCGAGGATGCGTTGCGGCGAATTCAACGCCGCATCCTGCGTGATCAAAAGCGAGGTGTCGCCGCTGATCTGCGGCCGGTTGTCGCCCGCGGCCCAGGCGATAAGGATCTGGGGCTCGGCGAACAGGAGGGCACGCAGCCGGTCGGCCTGCACCTGCAGGTCGGCGATGTCGGTGCGGAGGCGGAGTTCGGTCCGGGTCGCCCGGATGCGGGTGCGCATCAGGAGGATGGCGGCCACGACGGTAAAGCCGAGCAGGGAGAGCGCCGTCGTCAGCGCCGCGAATTCCTGATGATTGAGGTCGAGCCAGGCCGAAATCGCCTGCTTGACGGCCAGTTCGCCGGCGGATGCGGGTCCCGGCAACGCGACCAGAGTGGTGGCGAGCGCGATCAGGCCGTGGCGCGCCAGTGAGGTGCACGACAGCAGGTTTCGACGCATCGCCGCGACTACACCCGACATTATTTGCCCCAAAAACGCACGACTGCAGGCCCGGCGTTTACCCCCAGCGCATAATCCGCCAAAGTGTTGGCGGTTTGGCGATGAGATTATGCGCCAGCTATAAAGGCTTAGAGCGCGCCCGGACGCAAAACCGGTCCCCACTTGGGCGCGCTCTGCACGAATCGGGTTGAGAGTATCCCCTTCGGGAGTCGGCCGGTAAGAGTCCAGATCGTGAACGCAAAACTGCCTGTGAAAAAAGCAACGCCGGAACCGGCGATGTCGGACCTTGCGGGCCAATTCGGTATTTTTGATGGAGTTTTTCCTCAGCGCCCGGTCGAGCCGAAGCCGCCGCTGCCGCGCTCGGTCGTCGACAGCGATGTGACCGGCACCAGTTCTGCCTGCACCACCGGCGCTATCACCATCTGCGCGATGCGCTCGCCGCGCCGGATCGGAAACGGCGTCTCGCCATGGTTGATCAGCAGCACGTTGATCTCGCCGCGGTAATCCGCATCGACCGTCCCGGGTGAGTTCAGGACGGTGACGCCATGCTTGGCGGCAAGTCCGGAGCGCGGCCGGACCTGGGCTTCATAGCCCGGCGGCAACGCGATCGTCAGCGCGGTCGGCACCATCGCGTATTTTCCGGGCGGCAGGATCAGGGGCGTGTCCGCCGGCACCGCCGCGAGCAGATCGAGCCCGGCAGCATCAGCGCTTTGATAGGCCGGCAGGGCCAGGCCCTCGCCGTGCGGCAGTTGACGGATATCGACCTTGACTGTCGGGCTCACGAATTCGGCTCCACCGTTCTTGCGATTTTCGCGACCAGTTCGGTCGCGACCTGTTCCTTGGTCATGACGGGCCAGGAATCAACCTTGATATCGTTGCCGTCGCGCGTCAGGAGGTGGACGGTGTTGCGGTCGCCGCCCATCACGCCGGTTGCTGGCGAGACGTCGTTGGCGACGATCCAGTCGCAGCCCTTGCGCGCGATCTTGGCCTTGGCGTTGTCGATGAGGTGCTCGGTCTCGGCGGCAAAGCCGATCACCAGCGGTGGCCGCTTGTCCTCCAGCTTCGAGATCGTCGCCAGAATGTCGGGGTTTTCCACCAGCTGCAGCGGCGGCATGCCGGCGGAAGTCTTCTTCAGCTTCTGCTCGCCTTCGCTGGCGACGCGCCAGTCGGCAACGGCTGCGGCGAAGATCGCGATATCGGCCGGCAATGCCGCCTCCACCCGATGCAGCATGTCGCGCGCCGATTCCACCCGGATCACCGTGACGCCTGCGGGATCGCGCAAATCCACCGGGCCGGAGACCAGCGTGACGTCGGCGCCTGCGGCCCGGGCCGCGGCGGCGATGGCATAGCCCTGCTTGCCGGACGAGCGGTTGGCGATGTAGCGCACGGGATCGATCGGCTCATGCGTCGGCCCCGCCGTGATCAGCACGCGTTTTCCGGCAAGCGGGCGAGGGCGCGGCGGGCGGAGAATGTCGATGGCGGCGGCGGCGATTTCGATCGCCTCCGCCATCCGCCCGACGCCGGCTTCGCCAGCCTC
>DATCXE010000468.1:0-4144 GCA_036565985.1 Bradyrhizobium sp. | reverse complement strand
CCCCCAGCCGATCTCCTTGGTCAGCGCGGTGATCCGCGCACCGCCCGCAGTGCGCGCCAATCGTCGATAGGCGAATTCGATCTCGGGCGACGGCACATGGTGGGCGCGATCAGCAATAAAATCCTCGACCAGATCGAAGCGGTTTTGCCAACCGCCTGTCGCGCCAAGCCGCTCGCGCAGCCGCCGGCCTTCGCGGCCCAGCACGTCGGCGATGTCGACCATGCGCGCGGCCAGATCGACGACAGCGCCCCCAAAGAAGCGATAGGCGCCAAGCGGTGTAAAATCCACCTGCACGCATTCAGCGCCGCCGTCGGATTCGATCAAGACCGGGCCGGCGTAAAGCCCGGCAGCGAAGCTCGGCTGCCGGTCGGTGCTATCAGGCTCACGCCCGAGCGCGATCAGGAACGGCGTGCCGAAGCTGATGATCAGCGGCACCACCAGCGATGCGGTTTCGCGCTGGGAAAACCGCCCACGCGCCGTTTCGCGATAGCCGGTCATTCCGGAGATGAGGCCAGCCGTGCGCTGTGACGGCGCACGACGCACCAGCTGGAACGCCACCGGAGCCGTCACGTCCGACATCCCTGACCTCTGTGAGAGGATACGCGTTAGTCAGGCGGCGAGATCGCTCGACTGGATCCGCTTGACGCCGGCCTTGGCCATGTCGGACCAGGCCTTGGCGAGCGAGCCCTGGGTGTCGATGCCGCGGCAGGCGTCTTCGACCACGTAGGTTTCAAAGCCCGCCTTGCGCGCATCGAGTGCGCTCCATGCCACGCAGAAATCGGTGGCGAGGCCGGCCAGGAACAGCCGCTTCACCTTGCGCGCCTTGAGGTAGGCGGCGAGACCGGTCGTGGTCTTGCCGTCGGCCTCGGTGAACGCCGAATAGCTGTCGACTTCCTTGTGAAACCCCTTGCGGATGATGAGCCCGGCTTGCGGGATCGAGAGTTCCTTCGACAGTGCCGCACCCTCGGTGCCCTGCACGCAGTGATCGGGCCACAGCACCTGCTTGCCATAGGAAAGGCCGACGGTCTCGAACGGCTTCTTGCCGGAATGCGAGGTTGCGAACGAGACGTGGCCGGCGGTGTGCCAGTCCTGCGTCAGCACCACATTGGCAAAGCCCCTGGCGATGCGGTTGATGACGGGAACGACCTGCTCGCCGTCCTTGACGGCAAGGCTGCCGCCCGGCAGGAAACAATTCTGCACATCGATGACGAGCAGCGCGGATGCCTCGTCGGGTTTGATCGGCGCTGCCCGGAGCGCGCCGGGGACGAGGGCTGCGGTGGATGTCGCGGCGAGACCTGTCAGAACCAGCCTGCGAGTAAACATGGCGCGCCTCCCGATCGTGAACCCGACGGAGGAAAAGCTAATTCCATTGGTGCGCGAGCGAAAGCCCGAAGTTTCGGCGGGCTTTGCGAATCTGCCAGTCAGCCGCGCGGCTGAATGCCATCACGCACGGCGCGGAAACGCGGAAACGCCGTGCTCCAGTTGTCGCGCGGGGAAGAGCCGATGATGCGCATCGAGGTCTGCGCCCCGAACCGTAGCCATTGCACGATGGTGACAGGCGTATTGTCCTTGCCACTGATGGCGTCGATCCGCGTCTCGTAGCCGGGCTGGCCGTCGATGCGGACCGGTTCGGACATCGTGATCTTGCCGTCGCGCACGCCGGGAATCGTGCTCGCGATCTGCTGCGCGAAGCGGCCGCGATCGTCGGGCGTCGCCGGCGTCGAGCTGATCAGGCCGATGATCATGAAGGGCGCGGCCTCGAAGCCGGATTTCTCGTCGCCGTCGGAGAGAATGAGCGCTGCGCCCGGCGCCAGGGTGCGAACGTTCTTGAAGTTCGACAACTCGCGGATCTTGAACGGCATTAGCCCGAGCTGCTCCTCGACCGGAACCTCGTTGCGGAGGACGGCGGTCTTGAACATCTGGCGCACGGCGTCGTCGGTGTAGATCTTGGAGGCGTTCTCGGGCACCTGCACGGCGACGTAGCCGGAGAAGGTGGGACCCGGCAGGATCATCGAATAGCGCTTGACGGCGCCGGCGCCATCCTTGGCGCTTTCGATGGTGTAATAAGCGAGCCCCGCCGCGGTCTCGATGCTCTCCGGCTTGATGCCGCCGGCGCCGCCGGGATTGGCCTTGAAGGCATTGGCGACCTCGCCATAGGCCTCGGCGGGCAGGTCCGCGATCAGGACCTTCACGCCCTGGTCCTCGGTCTCGAAGCCGGGAAATGTCTTGGCCTTGTTGAGGCCGACCAGCGGCGTCATGCCGACCCTGGCGCCCGGCGGGAAGACCGGGTCTGCCGCGAGCGCGGAAGATGCTGCACCGATGACGAGGGCGATCGCAGCGAGGTATCGAAGTAGCTTCATGAAAGATCTACCGGGTTTGCATTGAGGCCGCCCAACGGTCAGTCTGCCGTGCAGCTGGCATTCAGCGCCGCTGACGGCACCTCGGGACGGGGGCGTTCAGTCGGCCCGCTTTTAGCGGTTTTGATGGCCCTGCAACAGGGCAGGGCGGGCTTCTGTTCCGCCGGAAAGCCCGCTTTTCGGGGCGATTTGGCCCGGCCCCCGCGCCTTTTTTAGGCAGACCGCAGCGGCCAAATACCGCGTCCGCGTCGCAAGCCAGCGAGCGGCCGTACGGTGCAGCGATCGCGCATCGTCGGCAGGCTGTCTTTGGCGGCATGCGAGGCGGTTCGCACCGGCCGCCATTCGCGATTTCTTAACGCCGCCGAGGGAGACAGAATCTGATTTGCCCCGACCTGACACATTCTTTCAAACGTCAGGCTTTTCAGGCCCTAAGGTTGCGTTCGGTCCTTGCGGGCCCAACCCCCCCTCCTATATGAGGCTCATCGTCGCAATATCGCGAGTATGTGAACTTTGGGGGTTCGGTTAGGTGCGCCGTCCAGGGCCCAGCCAACCTGCCGCAACAAGAAGGATATGAGGACCATGGGAAAGGTCATTGGGATCGACCTCGGCACCACGAATTCGTGCGTCGCCGTAATGGATGGCAAGACTGCGAAAGTCATCGAGAACGCGGAAGGCATGCGCACGACGCCGTCGATCGTTGCCGTTACCGATGATGGCGAGCGCCTCGTCGGCCAGCCCGCCAAGCGTCAGGCGGTGACCAATCCCGAGCGAACGTTCTTTGCGGTGAAGCGCCTGATCGGCCGCCGCTACGACGACCCGATGGTCGAGAAGGACAAGAAGCTCGTCCCCTACAAGATCGTCAAGGCATCGAACGGCGACGCCTGGGTCGAAGCCGACGGCAAGACCTATTCGCCCTCGCAGGTCTCCGCCTTCATCCTGCAGAAGATGAAAGAGACCGCGGAAGCCCATCTCGGCCAGAAGGTCGAGCAGGCGGTCATCACCGTCCCCGCCTACTTCAACGACGCGCAGCGCCAGGCCACCAAGGACGCCGGCAAGATCGCCGGTCTCGAAGTGCTGCGCATCATCAACGAGCCGACGGCGGCAGCGCTTGCCTACGGTCTCGACAAAACGAAAACCGGCACCATCGCGGTGTACGACCTCGGCGGCGGCACCTTCGACGTCTCGATCCTCGAGATCGGCGACGGCGTGTTCGAGGTGAAGTCCACCAACGGCGACACCTTCCTCGGCGGTGAAGACTTCGACATGCGGCTCGTCAGCTACCTGGCCGATGAGTTCCAGAAGGAGCAGGGCATCAACCTGCGCAACGACAAGCTTGCCTTGCAGCGCCTGAAGGAGGCCGCCGAAAAGGCCAAGATCGAGCTGTCCTCGACCACGCAGACCGAAATCAACCTGCCCTTCATCACGGCCGACCAGACCGGGCCGAAGCATCTGACGATGAAACTGACGCGCGCCAAGTTCGAGGCCCTGGTCGACGATCTCGTCCAGAAGACCATCGAGCCCTGCCGCAAGGCTTTGAAGGATGCAGGCCTCACCGCCGCTGAAATCGGCGAAGTGGTGCTGGTCGGCGGCATGACCCGCATGCCCAAGGTCCAGGAAGTCGTGAAGCAGTTGTTCGGCAAGGAGCCGCACAAGGGCGTCAACCCGGACGAAGTCGTCGCCATCGGCGCGGCCATCCAGGGCGGCGTGCTGAAGGGCGACGTGAAGGACGTCCTGCTGCTCGACGTGACGCCGCTGAGCTTGGGCATCGAGACCCTGGGCGGCGTGTT
>DATCXE010000624.1:0-4827 GCA_036565985.1 Bradyrhizobium sp. | reverse complement strand
GCTCGGCAGGTGCCGCCGCAACCGCAGCCACGGGCTCATTGCAGCCAGCCAATAGCGGCGCCATCGCAGCCAACATCAGAACGATGCATGCCGATCGCGTAGGAAGTCCAGACATAGAGAGCATTGCCCCAGTTGAGGTTGAAAGCGCGAATTGACGGGTTCGCGACGTTGTCGCAGGTGATCCCGTCGCAGGAAATCGCAAAGAACTCACGGTTGATGTTAGACAGGATACGGAGTGACTGCTGCGATGCAATACGCCGACGCGGCGGCTCAATGTCACACAACGCTATCGCACTGAATTTGCGAGCGCTTTTCGAGACTCACTGGATTGTGAGGAAACACCAAATCCGTGATCGAAGTTAACGCGCCCGGATTTGAGCGGGAACCCCGCATTCGGCTGCATCGGAATGCAGCACACTGCACGGTTCCGAACCGGAAGCACGAATCAGTTAACGCCCCCGCTGCAAGAGACGCTTTCGCCCGCCTCGTCAGTTCGCGCCGGCTCATCATGAGTTCGAACATCCCGGCGACGACGCGCGGGTTGGTCAGGCCGAACCTCGGCTTCGGCTTCGATGAACTCGCGCTGCGCCTGCGAGTTGGGGTGCGGCAGCGCCGACCGGCCACAATGCGCTGAGAACGATCCCGGTTGGACATCAGCCCGTTGCAAAACACGTTGATGTCAAAGTCGGGTTTCAAGAACAGGTTCCACTTTTGTCTGCCTATATCGCGGCTTTCCCGGCTTCTTTCTCCGGCCCGCTGTGCCATATTGGTTCCCAGCGCAGCTTTCCGTAACGGATGACACTTGCAAATGCCCTCAGGCCACTCCTCCCGCTCCGAAATGGAGATCGAACTGAGCAAACTGTCCTCGCCTCGAATCTTTCTAGTGCGGATGCTGGTGTTCCTGGTGCTGTGCGCGCTGGTGACGGTCGTGCTCTACAAGCAGATCATCTTGGCGTTCTTTGCCAACCCGGGCCTCAACGCGCTGATCGGCGCGGTGCTGCTGATCGGCATCATCCTGTCGTTCCGGCAGGTGATCCGGCTCTACCCCGAGGTCGCCTGGGTCAACAATTTCCGCATTGCCGATCCCGGGCTGGCGATCGCCCGCCGTCCGAAACTGCTGGCGCCGATGGCGGCGATCCTGGGCGGCGAGCGCTCGGGGCGGATGACCATTTCCCAGCAGACCATGCGGCATTTGCTGGACTCGATCGCGACGCGGCTCGATGAAGCGCGCGACATCTCCCGCTACATGACGGGCTTGCTGGTGTTTCTCGGCCTGCTCGGCACTTTCTGGGGCCTGATCGAAACCGTCGGTTCCGTCGGGAAGGTGATCGAGGGGCTCAAGGTCGGCAGCGATTCCAGCTCCCTGTTCGACACCCTGAAGGAGGGACTGGCCGCGCCGCTCGGCGGCATGGGGATTTCGTTCTCGTCGTCGCTGTTCGGCCTTGCGGGCTCGCTGATCCTGGGCTTCCTCGACCTGCAATCGAGCCAGGCGCAGAACCGCTTCTATACCGACCTCGAAGACTGGCTCGCCTCCACGGTGCGCGAATATGGCGACGGCACCAGCGGCGAAATACAGCACGCGATGGAACGGCTGCGCGCCGCGAGCGAGGAAGGCGGCAGCAGCCGCAGCACCACGGCGGCGATGGCCAATCTCGCCGAAGCCATCCAGGGCCTGGTCGCGCATATGCGCACCGAGCAGCAGATGATCCGCGAATGGGCCGACGGCCAGGGGGAGCAGAACCGCGAAATCAAGAAGCTGCTGGAGCGGATCGCACGACAGCCCGAGAAGAGCTCGCGGCAGGCCGAGAAGGGCTGAGAACGAGGTAACGCGCCCCGGACGCAGTGCCGCGCGAAGCGATGCGCTGCAGAGCCGGGGCCCATCGCAAATAGGTCCCGGCTCTGCGGAGCGGCGCTGCACGCCGCACCGCGTCCGGGACACGAGAGGTGGAGATTTTCTGAATGGCCCTCGCCCGTGCACGACGCAATGAATCCGGCTTCAACTACTGGCCGGGTTTCGTCGACGCGCTTTCGACGCTGGTGCTGTCGATCGTGTTCCTGCTGTCGGTGTTTCTGGTGGTGCAGTTCTTCCTGTCGCAGGAAGTCACCGGCAAGGACAAGGCGCTGGAGCAGCTCAACGCCAAGATCGCGCAGCTGAACGATCTGCTGTCGCTGGAAAAGCTCGGCAAGCTCGCGCTTGACGACCAGATCGCGCAATTGCGCGCAGGCCTCGCCTCCGCCGAGGGTGAGCGCGACCGCGTCAAGGGGCTCTACGACGGCCTCGCCGGCGCCGGCAGCGACGCCCAGGGCCGCGCCAACGAACTCAGCAAGGCGCTCGAATCCGAAAAAGGCGTCACCTCGCGCGCGCTCGCCCAGATCGAGGTGCTGAACCAGCAGATCAGCGCGCTGCGCCGCCAGCTTGCGGCGCTCGAAGAAGCGCTGGAAGCTTCCGAAAAACGCGACAAGGAATCGCAGGGGCGCATCGCCGATCTCGGCCAGCGGCTCAACGTCGCGCTGGCGCAACGGGTGCAGGAACTGTCGCGCTATCGCTCGGAGTTCTTTGGCCGGCTGCGCGCCATCCTCGGCAATCGCCCCGACATCCGCATCGTCGGCGACCGTTTCGTGTTCCAGTCGGAAGTGTTCTTCGACACCGGCCAGGCCTTGCTGCTGCCCGAGGGCCGCGCCGAACTGGACAAGCTGGCAACCGCCCTGATCGATCTCGACAGGCAGATCCCGAACGAGATCGCCTGGGTGCTCCGGGTCGACGGCCACACCGACATCAGGCCTATCAACTCGCCGCTGTTCAAGTCGAACTGGGAATTGTCGGCCGCGCGCGCCATCTCGGTGGTGCAATACCTGGTCTCGCTCGGCGTGCCCGCACAACGGCTGGTCGCAGCAGGTTTTGCCGAATTCCAGCCGCTCGACACCGCGCCCAACGAGGACGCCTACAAGCGCAACCGCCGCATCGAGCTGAAGCTGACGGAACGCTAGTGATGCTGCCGTTGCGGATCTCACAACTTCGTCATGGCCGGGCACAGCCGTCCGAAGGACGGCGTCGCTTCCGCTCGCCTATGCCCGGCCATCCACGTCTTGTTGTGCAGCCGGAAAGAAAGACGTGGATGCCCGGGACAAGCCCGGGCATGACGGCTTGGTTTTCGGCTTGAGCCCCCCCTTCCAACTCCGCCCATATCGCGCCGAGGATATGCCGGCGCTGCTGGATCTCTGGGTGGAGAGCTGGCAGGCCGCCTACCCGTCGATCGACTTCCGGGCGCGGAGAGGCTGGGCCGACACCCGCTTGGCCGAACTGCAGCGTGACGGTGCGCGGATCCTGGTCGCCGAAGCCGACGGCCGGCTGGCCGGACTGGTGACGGTTGCGCCTGACACCGGCTATATCGACCAGATCGCGGTAGCAACCTGGGCGCAGCGGCGCGGAGTGGCGGCGCGGCTGATCGCGGCCGCGCGCGAGGTCTCTCCGGCGGTATTGGAATTACACGTCAATCAGGACAACGAGCCCGCCGTTGCATTCTACCGGCGCGAGGGCTTTGCGGTTTCCGGCGAGGCGGCCAATCCGCGCTCCGGCGCACCTACCTTTCGCATGACGTGGCGGGCATGACGCTGGTCATACGCGATGCGCTTCCAGACGATGCCGCGGCGCCTGCGACGTGATGCGGCGATCGATCGCTGAACTCTGCATCACGGATCATCGTGACGACCCCGCCATCCTGAAGGGATGGCTTGCCAACAAGCAGCCCGACATCGTCGCCTCCTGGATTGCAAGGTCTGAGAATTCGGTGCTCGTCGCCGTCGACGACGGCATGATCGTCGCGGTCGGCCTGATCACAGATGCCGGCGAAATCCAGCTCAACTATGTGTCGCCCGATGCGCGGTTTCGCGGCGTCAGCCGCGCGCTCGTGGAAGCGATGGAAGCGCGGGCCATCGAGCGCGGCAACCTGCGGTGCCATCTCGTCAGCACCGAAACCGCGCGACGCTTTTACCTTTCGGCAGGCTATGTCGAGGATGGGCCGCCGCAGCGGCGGTTTGGCACAACGTCAAGCTATCCCATGTCGAAGCAACTGCCGGCGGCGACCTGAGCGATCTATCTCGATCAGCGCATCACCGACAAGACGGCAGACTGGCCAAGGTCGTCATATACGCCGAAACAGCACGCCGATGACCAGCACGACATAGGCAATGGCGAGAACGTCGAAGACCCGCGACGAACTGATGATCGGGACGGAAACGTGGGCATAGCGAATGAGCAGCGCGATAAGCGCCAGCACCAGCGAAATCAGGAATATCACGAGTGACGGCGGCGTAAGCGCGAAGCCTCCGCGACGGTATGGCATGCCCCTCTCCTGTTCGATCGGACGAAAGAATAGAACAGGGGTACAACAGGCATGCGACGTTCTGGTTCCCTACACTCCCTCGAACTGCAGCCGCGCCAGCCGCGCGTAGAGTCCGTTGGCTGCAACCAATTCC
Organism: Bradyrhizobium sp.; assembly: GCA_036565985.1. Classification (GTDB taxonomy): domain Bacteria; phylum Pseudomonadota; class Alphaproteobacteria; order Rhizobiales; family Xanthobacteraceae; genus Bradyrhizobium. The sequence goes on along the minus strand of DATCXE010000624.1, from coordinate 351 downwards.
GCGTGCGTGCCCTGTTCGACGATCCTGCCCTGGTCCATCACCAGGATGCGGTCGCAGGAGAGCACGGTTGCAAGGCGATGCGCGATCACCAGCGTGGTGCGATGGCGCATCAGCTCTTCCAGCGCGGTCTGTACCAGCGTCTCGCTTTCGGCATCGAGCGCGGAGGTGGCTTCGTCGAGCAGCAAGAGCGGCGCATCGCGCAGGATGGCGCGGGCGATGGCGATGCGCTGGCGCTGGCCGCCCGACAGCGTCACGCCGCGTTCGCCGAGTTGCGCTTCGAAGCCGCCCGGTAGCCGGCGCAGGAATTCAGTGGCATGGGCGAGATCGGCGGCACGCTCGACCTCGGCATCG
>DATCXE010000454.1:0-6265 GCA_036565985.1 Bradyrhizobium sp. | reverse complement strand
CGCCGGAACGCTACGGCGAAATCCTGCGCATGATCCTCAAGGAGGCCGACGCGGAGGAAAGCGCGCCCGGCAGGGCCATGCTTGCGCTGGCCTCGCGCTATCAGGGTCCGCGACGCCCCAACCGCAAGGAAGCACCTGCTTTCAAGATCGAATTGAAGGGCATCCCGGGAGCCGCCGACATCATCGCGCGTGGGCTATCGGCCTATCGCGCCGGGCCGGATCGCGCCGCTCCGACGTTGGCGCTGCACCATCTGCTCGAACGCCAGCACTACAAGCTCGGCCACTGGCGGCTCGCCTCCAGCGACATCAACTACCGGCGCTTCTTCGACATCAATACGCTGGCGGGGCTGCGCGTCGAGGACGCCGGCACGTTCGAGGCGATCCACCGCCTGGTCAGGCGATTGATCGGGGAAGGCAAGCTGCAGGGGCTGCGGCTCGACCACATCGACGGCCTGCGCGATCCCGTGCAGTATTTTCAGCGCCTTCGCCGGCTGGTCCGCGAGGCGCAGGGCGACCGCGCCGCGCCGTTCTACGTGGTGATCGAGAAAATTCTCGGCGAGCAGGAAAAGCTGCCCTCGTTCAGCGGCGTCCACGGCACCACCGGATATGAGTGGATGAACGCCGTCACGCAGGCGCTGACCGACGGCCGCGGCCTCGAACCGCTTGACGAGATCTGGCGGCAGATCAGCAACCGTTCGCCACAGCTGGAGCCAATCCTGAAAGAGGCCAAGCGCCGCGTGCTGGAAACGCTGCTGGCCAGCGAATTCACCGTGCTGGCGCGCCTGCTCGCACGCATCGCCAGCGGACATTACTCCACCCGCGACTATTCCGCCGACAGCCTGCGGCAGGCGCTCGAACTCTACGTGCTGCACTTCCCGGTCTATCGCACCTACCTGACGTCATCCGATGTCACCGAGCATGACCGCGAGCTGATCGCGGAGACCGTCGAACAAGCGCGCGCCGACTGGTTTGCAGCCGACGACGGCATCTTCGATTTCCTGCGCGACACCTTGACGATGGATCTGGTCGAACGCGGACGTGCCGCCCACAGCGCGCCGCGCGTGCGCCGGTTCGCGCTGAAAGTGCAGCAGTTCACCGGGCCGATGATGGCAAAGTCGCTCGAGGACACGGCGTTCTACCGCTACCACCGCCTGCTCGCGCTCAATGAAGTAGGCGGCGATCCCGCGGCAAAGGCGCTGTCCGTGGAAGCCTTCCACGCGACGATGCGAACCCGCGCCGGGGAATGGCCCCATGGCATGACGGCGACCGCGACCCACGACACCAAGCGCGGCGAGGATGCCCGCGCGCGCATCATGGCGCTGGCGGAAATTCCCGGCGAATGGACCAGCGCCGTGGCGCGGTGGAAGCTGCTCAACGCGCCCCATGTGCTGGCAGAGGGTAATTTCCGCGCGCCGTCCGCAACGTTCGAATACATGCTGTACCAGGCGCTGCTGGGGGCCTGGCAGCCCGACGATGCCTCGTTTGCGGAGCGGATGCAGGCATATGCGCTCAAGGCCGCGCGCGAGGGCAAGGAGGAGACGAGCTGGCTCAACCCGCACGAAGCTTACGAGGCAGGCGTCAAGCACTTCATCGCAAGAATCCTCAATCCCGCGCTGTCAGGCGAATTTCTGGGCTCGCTGCAAGCGCTGGCACAACGCCTGTCGCTGTTGGGCGCGCTGAATTCGCTCAGCCAAATCACGTTGAAGGCGACCATGCCGGGCGTGCCTGACTTCTATCAGGGCACCGAGCTTTGGGACTTTTCGCTGGTCGATCCGGACAACCGGCGGCCGGTCAATTTTGCCACCCGCGCCCGCCTGCTGGCGACGCTGGAGGCGCCGGCCTGGGATCGGCTGGTGCGGGAATGGCCGAGCGGCCATTTGAAACTGGCATGGACCCGGCAACTGCTGAAGCTGCGGACCGAACTGGCCGACGTATTCACCGACGGCGATTATGAGCCGCTGGAGGTGATCGGGCGACACCGCGATCATTTCATCGCATTCGCGCGGCGACACGGCCGCGATGCCGCGATCGTCGTGGTCCCGCGCTGGTTCGCGGCATTTACCGACCAGGGCCGAAACTGGCCGGTTTCCCTGATGTACGATGCGGCGCTGAGCGTCGGCGGCTATGCCGTAGAAGGTTTTGCTGACGCCGACGCAATGCAACTGCGCCTGTCAGACCTGTTGGCGCACCTCCCGGTCGCGGTGCTGAAGGCGAGATTCAACGGCGCGATAAAGCCCGCACGAAAGCGCCACCGGGCATCAGCTCTTCTTGGTCAGTAGCAGCGTGCCGCGGCTGCGGATCGCGGCTTGCGCGACCTCTGCAAAGCGCTGCAGCAGCCATGGCAGAACGACCTCCACCTGCACATGATCCTCGGCGACGTCGACATGGCCGGCTGCCGCCTGCCCGAGCGCGCGAACACGAAAGATCATGCGGTTGTCTTCCCATCGCTCCTCGTCAACGCTGAGCACCGGCACGCTGGTGGCAGCGCGCGAAAGCCCCGTCTTCAGGCGACGCATGGCTTCCTCGCGTCCCAGACTGTGCGGAATCGAAACCACGAGCGGCTTGGTCATTTGCTTGGATCCTCTCTGCCTGCCAGCAGCATGTAATCGCACGCGGTTCGAAAGGAAGAGCCGCGCGTTATCGCTTCAAAAATGGAACTTTCAGGATTCCGGTGTGTTGTTCCGACGCAGGCAGGACCAAACAAACGGCCCAGCGGGCTGAGGAGAAATTCATGTCACTCGGGACTATCATTCTTATCATTCTCATCATCGCCCTGCTCGGCGGTTTCAGCGGCATCGGCGGTGGTCCGTTTTACGGCACCGGCTATTACGGCGGTGGCGGCCTCGGGTTGATCATCGTGATCCTGCTGATACTGCTGCTGCTCGGGAAGCTGTAGCCCCGCGCGCAAGCGCAGGGTGGGCAAAGGCGCGCTGGCGCCGTGCCCACCTTTCTTTTTGCGATAAGGTGGTGGGCACGCTATCGCTTTGCCACCCTACTTTCCACACCAGGATTGTCGTCACCCGCGAAGGCGGGTGACCCAGTATTCCAGAGACGCCGGTAGTTCAGCCGATAAGCCGCGGCGTACTGGATACTCCGCCTTCGCGGAGTATGACGGGCATGGGTGGAGTAGCGAGCGTGAAATGCACGCGCTACTTTCCGGCCAGCTTCTTCATCGCCGACTTGATCGACGCCGCCGCATCATCGTAGCCCTGCCACGCCTTGCTCTTCGCCAGCAGCGCAGGCACGGTACGCACCGTGTATTTCTTCGGATCCAGATCGGCGCGCACCTGCGCCCAGGTCAGCGGCATCGAAACCGTCGCGCCCTCGCGCGCACGGGGCGACAGCACGGCGACTGCCGTCGCCATGCGGTCGTTGCGCAGATAGTCGAGAAAGATTTTTCCCCTGCGCTGCTTCTTCGACATGTTGAGCAGATAGCGCTCGGGCTCATCATTCGCCATCCACTGGCAAACGCCTTGCGCGAACGCCTTGGCTTCCTTCCAGTTGACCTTGTCCCGCGCGCCATGAAGCAGCGGCGTCACCACGTGCAGGCCCTTCCCGCCAGTGGTCTTGCAGAAACTCTCCAGACCCACTGCCGTGAGACGCTCGCGCATATCCTTTGCGGCCTCGATCACGTCAGCGAATTCGACTTCGGGAGCAGGATCAAGATCGAACACCAGCCGTCCCGGCGTGTCGTAATCATCAGGCGCACAATTCCAGGGATGCAGCTCCAGCCCGCCGCTCTGCGCCACCGCCGCCAGCCCCTCGACGCGATCGATCTGCAAATAGGGCTTGCGGTCGCCCGCGACCTTGGCGAGCTTCAGCAGGTCCGAACCGCCCGGCATGGCGTGGCGCTGAAAGAAGGTTTGGCCCTTGATGCCGTCGGGCGCGCGCACCACGGAGCACGGCCGTCCCTTGATGTGGCCGATCATCCAGTAGGCTACGGCTTCAAAGTATTTCGCAAGATCGAGCTTGGTGACAGGCTCTCCGTCGCCGCCGTCGGGCCACAGCGCCTTGTCTGGTTTGGAGATGACCACGCCCATCACCTCGGCGGATTTGTTCGCCGATAATTTTCCCGATCTGGCCAGCGGCTTTGCGACCTTCGTCATCACAGGCACCTCCGCCTGAACTTCGTCCGCCGGCTTGTCCTGCCGCAGCCCCTTGAACGCGGCCTGACGGATGTTGCCGCCATCCGTCCAGCCGGCGAACTCGATCTCGGCGACCAGTTCGGGCTTCAGCCAATGCACGTCGCGGGTCTTCTTCGGCGCATCCTTGCCGCCGAACGGATTCTTGTCGGAAGCATTCGCCTTCAACGCCGGCATGATGCGACGGACCGTATCCTGCCCGAAGCCGGTGCCGACCATGCCGACGAACGCCAGATGGCCGTTGCGATAGACGCCGGCCATCAGCGAGCGGAATTTTCCGTTGGTGGTCTTCCAGCCGCCGAGCACCACCTCCTGCCCGCCGCGCACCTTGGCCTTGGTCCAGTTCTCTGACCGGCCGGAGCGATAGGGCGCGTCGAGCTTCTTGGAGATGATGCCCTCGAGCTGCAGCTTCTTGGCGGATTCCAGTACGGTATCGCCGCTTTCCTCGAAATGCTCGACGTAACGGATCAGCTTGCCGCCGCCCTTGCGCCGCTCGAGAAGATGCTTCAACCGCGCCTTGCGGTCGCGCAACGGCAGCGAACGGAGATCCTCGCCGCCGGCAAACAACAGGTCGAACGCGAAGAAGATGAGATTACCGGTCTTCCCGTCAGACAATGCCGCCTGCAGCGCCGAAAAATCCGGGACGCCCTTATGATCGAGCGCAGCGATCTCGCCGTCGATCAGGAGATCGGGGAGCGACTTCGCTTCGCGCGCGATGGCGCCGAACTTTTCGGTCCAGTTCAGCCCCTTGCGGGTGTTGAGCGCGACCTCGCCATCCTCGACCCGCAATTGCACGCGATAACCGTCGAACTTGACCTCGTGGCACCAGCCGTCGCTGTTGGGCGGCCGCTCGACGGAGGCGCAAAGCTGCGGCGCGACGAAATCGGGCATCGCAGCGACTTTCTTCGGTTTGGCCGCCGGTGCCGATGAACCCGTCTTCGTCTCGGGAACGGATCGCAGCGCCGCCGTCTTCCCCTTGGGCTTGTTCCTGGCCCGTGCCTCGGCGGCATCGCCGCGGTTCGATTGCCAGACTGCGTCGGCTTTCGTCCTGCCCTTGGCCAGCATGAAGGGCTTCGGCGCCTTGCCCTTGCCTTCGGCGATCTGCGCCATCGGCCGGCCCGAGGCCACCGAGCGATCCTCGTCAAGGATGTCGTTGGCCTCACCTTCCCTCGCGAATTCGTCGCGGTGCTTGATCAAGAGCCAGTTGGTGCGCTTGCCGCCGTAGCGGTCGCCCTTCATCCGCACCAGCACCCAGCTGCCATGCAGCTTGTCGCCATGCAGGGTGAATTTCAGGTCGCCCTTGCTGAAGCCGCGATCGGGATCATCGGATTTCCAGTAGCCGCGATCCCACAGCATCACGGTGCCGCCGCCATACTGGTCGTCCGGGATGGTGCCTTCGAAGTCGCCGTAATCCAGCGGATGATCCTCGACCTCGACCGCCAACCGCTTGTCGCGAGGATCGAGCGAGGGACCGCGCGTTACCGCCCATGACTTGAAGACGCCGTCAAACTCCAGCCTCAGATCGTAGTGCAGCCGGGTCGCGTCGTGCTTCTGGATCACGAACCGGCGCTGCCTGGCGGGCGCGACCTTGACGTCGCCGGAGGGCTCTGCGGTCTTGCCGAAATCGCGCTTCTTCCGGTACGTGCTCAGGCTCTTCAACGCCACGGCCAAACCTCAGAGATCAAGGCCGCCTGAGCGGCAAAAACCGGAACGAAAACCCATACTAGCCGTTGAAGTTCCCAAACCCAACCGTGCCGGAGATTGTAATGGCCCCCCGCGCCTACTGGAAAGGCTCGCTGAAACTCTCCCTCGTGTCTTGCCCGATCGCGCTCTACCCAGCCTCCACCACGGCCGAGAAGACGCGCTTCCACATGATCAACCGGGAGACCGGCAACCGGCTGAAGCAGCAGATGGTCGACGCCGAGACCGGCGATGTCGTCGAGGGCGACCAGAAGGGCCGCGGCTATGAGCTGAAAAAGGGCCAGTATGTCGAGATCGAAAAGGAGGAGCTCGAAGCCGTCCAGATCGAGAGCAATCACACCATCGAGATCGACAGCTTTGTGCCGCGGGAAGAGATCGACAAGCGCTATTACAACCATCCCTATTACATCGCGCCCGACGGA
>DATCXE010000411.1:0-3252 GCA_036565985.1 Bradyrhizobium sp. | reverse complement strand
GCAGCCGCATGGTGGATAGTTCGCTTCGCACCAAACTCAATTCGATCAAGCACGCGATGAAAGAGGCAGGCTGATGGACATCCGCGCCGCGGAAATTTCCGCGATCCTCAAGGACCAGATCAAGAATTTCGGCCAGGAGGCCGAGGTTACCGAAGTCGGGCAGGTGCTGTCCGTCGGTGACGGCATCGCCCGCGTCTACGGTCTGGACAACGTCCAGGCCGGTGAAATGGTCGAGTTCGAGAACGGCACCCGCGGCATGGCGCTGAACCTCGAAACCGACAACGTCGGTATCGTGATCTTCGGCGCCGACCGTGAGATCAAGGAAGGCCAGACCGTCAAGCGTACCCGTGCCATCGTGGACACGCCGGTCGGCAAGGGCCTGCTCGGCCGCGTCGTCGACGCGCTGGGCAACCCGATCGACGGCAAGGGCCCGATCCAGGCCGAGAAGCGTATGCGCGTCGACGTCAAGGCGCCGGGCATCATTCCGCGCAAGTCGGTGAACGAGCCGATGGCGACCGGCCTCAAGGCGATCGACGCCCTGATCCCGATCGGCCGCGGCCAGCGCGAACTGATCATCGGCGACCGCCAGACCGGCAAGACCGCGATCGCGCTCGACACCATCCTGAATCAGAAGCCGCTCAACGCGCAGCCGGACGAGAACATCAAGCTGTATTGCGTCTATGTCGCGATCGGCCAGAAGCGTTCCACCGTCGCGCAGTTCGTGAAGGTGCTCGAAGAGCAGGGCGCTCTGGAGTACTCGATCATCGTCGCCGCCACCGCCTCCGATCCGGCGCCGATGCAGTACATCGCGCCGTTCACCGGCTGCACCATGGGCGAGTACTTCCGCGACAACGGCATGCACGCCGTGATCATCTATGACGATCTGTCCAAGCAGGCCGTCGCCTACCGCCAGATGTCGCTGCTGCTGCGCCGCCCGCCGGGCCGCGAAGCCTATCCGGGCGACGTGTTCTATCTGCACTCCCGCCTGCTCGAGCGCGCGGCGAAGCTCAACAAGGATATGGGTTTGGGCTCGCTGACCGCGCTGCCGGTCATCGAAACCCAGGCCAACGACGTGTCGGCCTACATTCCGACCAACGTCATCTCGATCACCGACGGCCAGATCTTCCTGGAGACCGACCTGTTCTTCCAGGGTATCCGCCCGGCGGTGAACGTCGGTCTGTCGGTGTCGCGCGTCGGCTCCTCGGCGCAGACCAAGGCCACCAAGAAGGTCGCCGGCAAGATCAAGGGCGAACTGGCGCAGTACCGCGAAATGGCGGCGTTCGCGCAGTTCGGCTCCGACCTCGACGCCTCGACCCAGCGCCTGCTCAATCGCGGCTCGCGCCTCACCGAGCTCCTGAAGCAGCCGCAGTTCGCGCCGCTGAAGATGGAAGAGCAGGTCTGCGTGATCTGGGCCGGCACCAATGGCTATCTCGATGTGCTTCCGCTCAACAAGGTGCGCCCGTTCGAGGACGGTCTGCTGTCGCTCCTGCGCGGCAAGAACACCGATATTCTCAACGCGATCCGCGACAGTCGCGACCTCTCCGACGACACCGCCGCGAAGCTCAAGTCGGTGGTCGAAGGTTACGCCAAGAGCTTCGCCTGATGCAGCATGGCCGGATTTTCCGGCCATGACCGCTTCGCGAGAGGCCAGACAATAACAGGTGTGCCCGGCAACCGGCCGGGCATTTCGATAAGGACAGGCTAGCGGTTCGATGTTGCGTCGAACCGCCGGGGTGAACGAAGAATGGCGTCACTTAAAGACATGCGCGTCCGCATCGCCTCCACCAAGGCGACGCAAAAGATCACCAAGGCGATGCAGATGGTCGCGGCGTCCAGATTGCGCCGCGCCCAGAATGCGGCTGAGGCGGCGCGGCCCTATGCCGACAAGATGAGCGCGGTGATCTCCAATATCGCCAGCGCCGCCGCGGGTTCGCCCGGCGCGCCGGCGTTGCTCGGCGGCACCGGCAGGGACCAGGTTCACCTGCTGCTGGTCTGCACCGGCGAGCGCGGCCTGTCCGGCGCTTTCAACTCCTCGATCGTTCGCCTCGCGCGCGAGCGTGCGCAGTCGCTGATCGGGCAGGGCAAGGAAGTGAAATTCTTCTGCGTCGGCCGCAAGGGCTATGAGCAGCTCCGCCGCCTGTTCGACAAGCAGATCGTGGAGCACCTCGATCTGCGCAGCGTTCGTCAGCTCGGCTTCGTCAACGCCGAGGACATCGCCAAGAAGGTGCTTGCCCGTTTCGACAACGGCGAGTTCGACGTCTGCACGTTGTTCTACGCGCAGTTCAAGTCGGTGATTGCCCAAATCCCGACTGCGCAGCAGATCATTCCGCTGATCGTGGAAGAAAAGGCGGCCAATGCGCCGTCGACATCCTACGACTATGAGCCGGAGGAGGACGAGCTTCTCTCCGGCCTGTTGCCGCGCAATATCGCGGTCCAGATCTTCCGCGCGCTGCTGGAAAACAACGCCTCGTTCTATGGCGCTCAGATGAGCTCGATGGACAACGCCACCCGCAACGCCGGTGAAATGATTCGCAAGCAAACCCAGATCTACAACCGAACCCGTCAAGCCCAGATCACCAAGGAGCTGATCGAGATCATCTCCGGCGCCGAGGCGGTCTGACGCACGAACCAAACGACGGTCGTTCAAGTACAGAATTTCGAAGGAGAGCTAATCATGGCCACAGCAGCTAACCAGATCGGTCGCGTCACCCAGGTCATGGGCGCCGTCGTCGACGTGCAGTTCGAGGGCCACCTGCCGGCCATTCTCAATTCGCTGGAAACCAAAAACGGTAACATCCGCCTCGTGCTGGAAGTTGCGCAGCATCTCGGTGAGTCCACCGTGCGCACGATCGCGATGGACGTGACCGAAGGTCTGGTGCGCGGCCAGGAAGTGACCGACACCGGCCAGCCGATCGCGGTTCCGGTGGGCGACGGCACGCTCGGTCGCATCATGAACGTGATCGGCGAGCCGATCGACGAAGCCGGCCCGATCAAGTCCGAAGGCAAGCGCGCCATCCACCAGGAAGCGCCGTCCTACACCGACCAGTCCACCGAAGCTGAAATTCTCGTCACCGGCATCAAGGTCGTCGACCTGCTCGCGCCCTACGCCAAGGGCGGCAAGATCGGCCTGTTCGGCGGCGCCGGCGTCGGCAAGACGGTGCTGATTCAGGAACTGATCAACAACGTCGCCAAGGCCCATGGTGGTTACTCGGTGTTCGCCGGCGTCGGCGAGCGTACCCGCGAAGGCAACGA
>DATCXE010000393.1:0-3981 GCA_036565985.1 Bradyrhizobium sp. | reverse complement strand
GCGATGATCGCCGCCACCACGCCGGTCAGCGCGGCGGTGGCGCTCAATTTTGCGCTGCGCGGCACCCTCCAGGATTACATCCTCGCGATCCTTGCGGTCACGGCCCAGTGCTACTTCATGCTGTTGACGCTCCGGCTCTATTCGACCCAGCTCGCCACGCTTGAAGCGCGCGCCGAGAAGGACGCGCTGATCGGCGAGCTCGAGCAGGCCAAGGCGATCTCGGACGAGGCGCGGCATCGCGCGGAATCCGCCAACGTCGCCAAATCGCGCTTCCTGGCGCAGATGAGCCATGAACTGCGCACGCCGCTGAACGCGATCCTCGGATTTTCCGAGGTGATGAAGAGCGAAATCTTCGGGCCGCACACGGTGCCGGTCTACAAGGAATACTCCGCCGACATCCACAATTCCGGCGTCCATCTGCTCAACCTGATCAACGAGATTCTCGATCTGTCGCGGATCGAGGCCGGCCGCTATGAACTCAACGAGGAAGCGGTCTCGCTCGTGCATGTCGTGGCCGACTGCCATCATCTGTTGAAACTGCGCGCGACCAGCCGCGGCATCACCATTCACGAGGTGTTCGAACAGGGCATGCCCCGGATCTGGGGCGACGAACGCGCCACGCGCCAGATCGTGCTCAACCTGTTGTCCAACTCGATCAAGTTCACCCCGCAAGGCGGCGAGATCTGGCTCAAGGTCGGCTGGACCGCCTCGGGCGGGCAATATCTCAGCGTCAAGGATACCGGCTCCGGCATCGCCGAGGATGAAATCCCGATCGTGCTGGCTTCGTTCGGCCAGGGCTCGAACTCGATCAAGTCGGCCGAACAGGGCGCGGGACTTGGCCTGCCGATCGCCAAGAGCCTGATCGACATGCACGGCGGAACCTTTACGCTGAAATCGAAGCTGCGCATCGGCACCGAGGTGATCGTCACCTTCCCGCCGGAACGGGTGATGTCGGCGCTGGCACCATTCGCCGAGGAATCGCCGCCGCTGCAGCCGGAACCCGCAACGACCGCATCCACCGACGACAAGCGGCGGGCGCGCCATAAACCCATCATGAGCGCCGGAACCGGGTTGTAGCTGGAGCGCTTGCGCAAGCGACCGAAACCATTTCACTATCCTTCAATGAGCAAAGAAACGCCGTGTATCGCAGTCTGCATGATGGATCCCAGAACCAAACTCTGCTTCGGCTGCGGTCGAACGTTGCCGGAGATCGCGCGCTGGCATCAGATGGACAGCGCGGAGCGATTGGCCGTGATGGAAGGCCTTGCGGCGCGCATGGTGGAAGCCGGCCTCGAGCCGATGGCGCAACCTCGGAAACGCGGCTGAGACGAAACTGCGACGGGGGCGCGCTATGATCCGCGCCCTGCTCGTGCTCGCAATGCTCGCGGGGACCGCGGGCGCCGTCGTCGCCTATGGCGATCCCGACCGGATTCCGGATCAGTTCGCGCGCGCCAGCGAGCAGGTTTCGAAGATGCTGCGGCACCGCACCCTTGAGCCGGCGCCCGCCGTGCAGGTCGCGCGCGGAAAGGCCGGCGAGTTCGCGCTGCACGCCAGGATCAACGGCGTCAAGGCGCCGATGGTGATCGACACCGGCGCAACTTCGGTCGTGCTGACATGGGAAACCGCGAAGGCGATCGGGCTGCCGATCGAGATGCTCGAATACAATGTCGATGTCGAAACCGCCGGTGGGCACACCAAGGCGGCGCGGCTGACGCTCGACCGCCTCGCGGTCGGTGGGCTGGTCGAAAAATCCGTGCCGGCGCTGGTGGTGCCGCGCGGCCAGATGAAGACCAACCTGCTCGGCATGAGTTTCCTGGACCGGCTGGAAAGCTGGGGCGTGCAGGCCGACAAGCTGAAGCTCAACGGCTACCCCGATGTCGCAGGCCGCAACAAGCGCCGCGCCGCGTCGAACTAGCGCTGTTCTGTCTCGTTACGCCGCAACCAGCGACGCCGCACGAGCCTCGACCAGCGCGACCGCATCCTTCAGCACGTTGACGCCGGCCCCCGGCCTGACGCCGTTCTCGGCCAGATGGCGGCGGAAGGCGCGCGCGCCGGGCACGCCGTGAAACGCGCCGACGAAGTGCCGCGTCATCGAGTGCAGCCGCGTGCCCTGCGCGAGCTGGTCCTCGATGTAGGGAAGCATCGCGGTGAACACGTCCTTCATGGTGGCATGCGGCGCGGCCTCGCCGAATATCTTGGGATCGACGTCGAGCAATCGCCACGGCTCCTGATAGGCCGCGCGCCCGAGCATCACGCCATCGACATGGTCGAGATGGCGCTTCGCTTCCGCAAGGCTTCCGATGCCGCCATTGATGATGACGGGGACATTCGGCAACGCCGCCTTCAGCCGGTAGACCCTGTCGTAATCGAGCGGCGGGATATCGCGATTTTCCTTCGGCGACAATCCGTTGAGCCAGGCCTTGCGCGCATGCACGATCAGCGCGTCCGCGCCGGCCGCGACCACGCCACGCGCCAGTGCATCGAGCGCGATCTCCGGATCCTGGTCGTCGATGCCGATGCGGCATTTCACGGTGACGGGAATCCTGACCGCGCGCTTCATCGCCGCAACGCCATCGGCGACCAGCACAGGCTCCGCCATCAGGCAGGCGCCGAAGCGGCCGTCCTTCACCCGGTCGGACGGACAGCCGACGTTGAGATTGATTTCGTCGTAGCCGAAATCCTCGCCGATCTTCGCAGCCGTGGCGAGATCGCGCGGATCGGAACCGCCGAGCTGAAGCGCGACCGGATGCTCGCTCGGATCGAAGCCAAGCAGCCGCGCGCGGTCGCCATGGATGATGGCGCCGGTCGTCAGCATCTCCGTGTAGAGCCGGCTCCGCCGCGACATCAGACGATGGAAGACGCGGCAGTGCCGGTCAGTCCAGTCCATCATAGGTGCAACGTTAAACCGGTGTTGTGACAGTTTACTACCTAACATTGATTACACTAGAGGTTGTTGTTGCGGGCCGTTGCGATTAACGCCGACCTTGATGCGAATATAGCAGCGAAATCAGACCATTTAAGGCTTCGGGGCCACAATGTAGCACCGAAAAATCCATGTAGCACCGGGGCGTCCCGGAACCAATCAGGAGGTTATGAAGATGACGAAGGAACAACAGCAGGCAAAACACACGCAGGGACCTTGGGACTTCCAAGAGGAATACGGGGACACAGGCCAACGTTTCACTGCGGTTCGCGATGGGCGCTATGAGACAGTGTGCATCATCGATGGTCACGAGAACGAAGCAGATGCCCGCCTGATCGCCGCCGCTCCAGATTTGTTGGAGGCGCTGAAAGAGGCTGAGAGCCTGCTTGAGCAAACACTGCGCTGGCGCGGAGAGGGCTGGGAATGTTCAGAAGCCGAGCTTCTTGGGGGCATCCGCGCCGCCATCGCGAAGGCCGAGGGCCACTAAAATCCCGGTGCTACATTCGGGGCTACAAAACGCGCAGACCCCTATTTCTATAGGGGTCTCGTCCAATCCATCATAGGTGCAACGGAGAATCTATGGTCTAAAGCATTCATTTCGTTAGTCTTTTTGGCCATCACCTATCGTATAGGGGATATTGGACGAGCTGGCAAATCGGGACGCGCGGTGGCCTGTCAGCGTTTGGCGGGCTCGAGCGAAGACGCATCCTTTGTGCGACGACGTGCGTCAATGTCGCTCGCTCGCACGAAATGCACGAATCTAGTAGCCAAGGCATGCACCATGATTGCGGTCGCGATCGCTGAGCTGCAGTCCGGCTCGCCGTCGGCATGAATATCCGCGCGGTCATGGACGGCAACGGAGCCTGTGTGCACGTTGCCGCAAACTGCCCTGTGAAGCCTGCGATTCGCACAACGTCGCGAGGAGCCATGAACGAGACCTTGATTGCCGCGTGCACGATGTTTCTTGTCCCCGCAACGCTCCTGTTCGGAGCGCTGGGTGTCGCTCACTCCTCGTTTCTCAAGATGATCGTCTGTCTGCTCGGCATGGCAACGACGGG
>DATCXE010000370.1:0-2583 GCA_036565985.1 Bradyrhizobium sp. | reverse complement strand
GGATTGGCCTTGACCAGATGGCAGATCACCTGACCGCTGGTGGCGTCGGCGATGCCGAGATCGCGATACAGGAAGAAGTCGCGCAGACCTCCGCCCTTGAATTCGGTATCGCCGGGTTTGACGTGAGAGAATTTGCTGACGACGGCGTGCTGGTTCATCGAAGCCTCCACGGTTCTTGTTCGCGAGATTGCGACCACGCGGAGCGCGTCCAAATTTTCGGCAGCGTCGCATCGTCGCGTTCACGGCTCCATGTTGCTATGCGAAATCCGCGCCAGTCGCGTTGCGCTGCGGCGAACACCGATGGCGATGCGCCGAACCGCTTGCCTGAAGGCCGGAATCCGTCTTCAGCAATTACGCGAAGATGCTGCGGCAACGACGGCGCACCGCCCAGGGATGGCACCGGCTTGAGCAAAGCCTGCCCGAACCTTGGGCCCTTCCAGCAGGCAGAGGCGTCACGCGCCTTGCCTAATATTCGACCTCGAGCTCTTCGATATCGGCCGGCTCGGCCTTCGCCGCCTCGATCCATTCCTGCATTTCGGGCATCGCCATGATGGTACTGGCGTAGGCCGCAAGCTTCGGCTCGAGCTTCACATCGTAGGTCATGAACCGTGTTACGACGGGCGCGTACATCGCATCCGCCATGGTGCGCTCGCCGAACAAAAACGGTCCGCCGGATTCCGCAAGGCATTCGCGCCAGATGGTGCAGACCCGGTCGATATCGGCTTGCGCGCGCGACCAGATCTTGAAGCCGGGGAAATGGCCCTTCAGGTTGACCGGCAGCGAGGCGCGCAGCGTGGTGAAGCCGGAATGGATTTCGCCGCAGATCGACCGGCAATGGGCGCGCTGGATGCGATCCGCCGGCAGCAGGCCGGCGTCCGGCATCACCTCGTTGAGGTATTCCGCGATCGCCAGCGTGTCCCAGACGGTGGCGCCGTCGTGGCGCAGGCACGGCACCAGGATCGATGACGACAGCAGCAGGATTTCGGCCCGCGCCGAGGCATCGTCGGGGGCGGTGACGACCTCCTCGAATTCCAGGCCTGAGAATTTCGTCAACAGCCAGCCGCGCAGCGACCAGGACGAATAGTTCTTGCTGCTGATGGTCAGTGTGGTCTTCGCCATGTGGCCTTCCCTCAAACGCAAACGCCCGCCTGGCAGGCTGGGGAGCCGCCCAAAGCCTGTGCGCCGGGCCATTTACCGAGCAAGCCACGTGCCAGTTTTGCAGGCGATCCGCCCTGCTCTGGCTTCGATATTGCATGGCCCCAAGGGAGTGAGCCGGATGTGAATGATGCCAATGTTGTACCAAGCCTATCAGAACCACATGGACCTGACGTCGCCATGGCGGACCGGGGCGGCGGCGGCCCTGAAATATCTCAACCTGGTGCCCCAGGGCATGTCCGACAAACTGTTCGGGCGGCTTGCCGCCTCGCTCGAACTGATCTCGCGCTCGACGCTGACCTATCACCGGCCTGCCTACGGCATCGACAAGGTGCCGGTCGGCAATCAGGAGTTGGAGGTAACCGAGGAAGTCACCTTCGCCACGCCGTTCGGCTCGCTGCTGCACTTCAAGAAGGAGAACTCGCCGGAGCAGCCGCGGCTTTTGCTGGTGGCGCCGATGTCCGGCCATTTCGCGACGCTGTTGCGCAGCACCGTGAAGACGCTGCTGCAGGACCACGACGTCTACATCACCGACTGGCACAACCCGCGCGACATTCCGCTTCAAGCCGGCCGCTTCGGCCTCGAAGACTACACCGACCACCTGATCACCTTCCTCGACAAGATCGGCCCGCGCTCGCACATGGTGGCGATCTGCCAGCCGTCGGTGTCGGCGCTGGCGGCCGCTGCCGTCATGTCGGAGGACAATCATCCCGCACGTCCGGCGACGCTGACCCTGATGGCCGGCCCGATCGACACGCGGATCCAGCCGACCAGGGTCAACGAATTCGCCAAGAGCAAGCCGATCGAATGGTTCGCGGACAATCTGATCAACTACGTGCCGGTGCAGTGCAAGGGCGCGTTCCGCCAGGTCTACCCCGGTTTCGTGCAGCTCACGGCTTTCGTGTCGATGAATCTCGAACGCCACATCAAGCAGCACATCGATCTCGCCAATCATCTGGCCAGGGGCGAGAAGGAGAAGGCCGATATCATCAAGAATTTCTACGACGAATATTTCGCGGTGATGGATCTGCCCGCGGAGTTCTACATCGAGACCGTCCGCGACGTGTTCCAGGAGCATCTCTTGCCGCAAGGCAGACTGATGCATCGCGGCCGGCCGGTGAACCCGGCATCGATCAGGCGCATGGGCTTGATGACGGTAGAGGGCGAAAAGGACGACATCTGCTCGATCGGCCAGACGCTGGCGGCGCAGGACCTCTGCACCGGCGTGCGCGCCTATCGCAAGGTGCACCACATGCAGGCCGGCGTCGGCCACTACGGCGTGTTCTCGGGCAAGCGCTGGAACAACGAGATCTATCCGCTGCTGCGGGATTTCGTGCACGTGAATGCGTGAGGGGCGTACGCACGCCTCTCTCTTTCGCCATCATTGCGAGCGCAGCGAAGCAATCCATCTATCCCCGCGTTGAGACA
>DATCXE010000611.1:0-4802 GCA_036565985.1 Bradyrhizobium sp. | reverse complement strand
CGATCGTTGAGGCCGCGCTCCAGCACCAACAGCCCGCCATGGGCGCTGGCCGCGATCTGACGCGCCACGGGATCGTGCGGATCGAGCGCAAGCGTTTCAGCGCGCTGCACCGAAGGCTTCATGGGGTCGGCATTGGCCAGTACGAAGCGGGCCATCCGATAGGCCAGCGTCGCCTTGCCGATGCCCTGCGGGCCGCCGATCAGCCAGGCATGCGGAATCCGCCCGCTGCGGTAGGCATTCAGCAAGGCCGCTTCCGCCTCGCCATGGCCGAGCAGATCGGCCGTTTCGCGGGGATGCCTGACCGCCGTCTCCGGCTCGGTCTTGCGGGCGCTCATGCGGAGCCGGCCCCCGTCGGAACGGCGAACAGATGATCGCGCAAGGCGCTCCAGACCTGGGCTGCGACCGTGTCGGCATCAGCATTGGCGTCGATGAGGACGCAACGCTGTGGGTCTTCCGCGGCGATCTGTCGATAGGCGTCGCGCAGGTCCTGATGGAATTGAATGTCTTCCGCCTCGAAGCGATCGGGCACACCACTGCCCCTGCGGGCGGCAGCGCGCTTCAGCCCGACCTCGACGGGAATATCCAGAATGATGGTCAGGTCAGGCTTGAGATCGCCGATGGTGACCCGCTGCATGGCGTTGAGAACGTCAGGCGATACCTGCCCCAGCCTGCCCTGGTAGGCGCGCGTCGAATCCGAGAAGCGGTCGCACAGCACCCACGTCCCCTGGTTGAGCGCGGGCTGGATCACGGTGCGCACGTGGTCGTCGCGCGCCGCGGCAAACAGCAGCGTCTCGGCCTCGGGCCCGAGCAACTTGCCCATGCCCGACAGCACGAGATGCCTGATGATTTCGGCTCCCGGCGAGCCGCCGGGCTCGCGCGTGACAATGGCGCGCAGCTTGGCTGCCGCAAGACGCTCAGCGACCTTCTTGATCTGCGTGGACTTTCCCGAGCCCTCGCCCCCCTCGAATGAAATGAACTTTCCGCGCCCGGAAGTCCGGTTCGGCGCTTTATCGGCCATGGTCAGAGCTTCTCTGCGCTCGCGCGGAACATGCCGATGACGAGTTCGCTGGCCCCGTCGATCGCGCGGCGCACCGTCGAACCGGTGCCGACCGCTTCGGCCGCATACACCGGCGCTTCCATCGCGACATTGGCGCCGCGCCATACCCTGACGACGCCGACCGGCTGGCCGGACTTCACCGGCGCCGCCACGGGCCCCTTGTAGACGATGCGCGCGATCAGCCTCTCGTTGCCGTTCTTCGGCACCATCACCTTGATCGGATCCGGGCTTGCGAGCTTCACCGAGCGGCTCTCGCCGCCAAACACCTTGGCATAGCCGACCAGCTGGTTGGCCGCGAACAGCGTCCGCGTTTCGAAATTGCGAAAACCCCACTCCAGCATCTTCTTGGCTTCAGAGGCCCGATCGTCCGAATCCTCGAGGCCGTTGACCACGACGATCAGCCGGGTGTCGTTCTGCACGGCGGAGCCGACCATGCCGTAGCCGCCCTCCTTGGTGTATCCGGTCTTCAGGCCGTCGGCGCCATTGAGCGAATTCAGCAGCGGATTGCGGTTCTGCTGGCGGATCTTGTTCCAGGTGAATTCCTTCTCCCCGAACAATTTGTACATGTCGGGATAGGTCAGGATCAGGTGGCGGGCGAGCCTGGACAGTTCCCGCACCGTCATCTTGTTGGCCGGATCGGGCAGTCCGTTGGAATTGCCGAAGGTCGACTTCGTCATGCCGAGTTCGCGGGCGCGCTTGGTCAGGAAGTCGGCGGCAAAGATGCGCTCGTTGCCGGCCATGCCTTCGGCAAGCGCAATGCAGGAATCATTGCCGCTCTGGATGATGGCCCCGCGCAGGAGGTCGTCCACCGATACCTTGCTGTTGAGGGCGGCAAACATGGTCGAGCCACCGGCCGGCGCGCCGCCCTTGCGCCAGGCGTTCTCGCTGATGCGATATTCGTCGGTCAGCTTGATCTTGCCCTCCTTGAGGGCGTTGAAGACCACCTCGACCGTCATCAGTTTCATCATGCTGGAGGGCGCGCGCAGCTCATCGGCGTTCTTCTCGAACAGCACGCTGCCGCTGGCAGCCTCGATCAGGATCGCGGTCGGCGCGTCCCCGTCAAAGCCGCCGTCTTCCTTTTTGGCGCCCTGCACGCTGTTGTTGGCGGCATATACGACCCCGCCCCAGGCTACGGCGGAGGCGAGCACAGCCGCGACCAGGCTGCGCCACGGGATAACGGCCGCGGCGTCAGGTTTGCGGGAAACGGGGGTCTCGGCAGCCATCGGCGATGTCCTGAATCTGTGTGTTGTAACAGTTGGAAGTATCGCAAACAACACAGGTTTTTGGACTTGTCGCCGTGTCGATCCGATTGCAGCGCCAGACGAACGAACGTATCGTGCAGCACGACGGTTTCTCGCACACAAATACGAAAAACAGGGCGGAAACGCGATGCCAGCTTCACGCACCATTTCCGCCAACGGGCTGGAGTTCTTCGTCCTCGAACAGGGCCAGGGTCCGCTCGTGCTGCTCTGCCACGGCTGGCCCGAACTATCCTACTCCTGGCGGCACCAGATTCCCGCGATCGCGGAGGCCGGATTCCGCGTCGTCGCCCCGGATATGCGCGGGTTCGGCCGCACCAGCGCGCCTGCCGAGATCGGCGCCTATACCCTTTTCGACAATGTTGGCGACATGGTCGCACTGGTGGCGGCGCTCGGCGAAAAGCAGGCGGTGATCGTCGGCCATGATTGGGGGGCACCGGTCGCCTGGCACGCGGCGATGTTCCGCCCCGATGTTTTTACCCGGGTTGCCGGCCTCAGCGTCCCGCCGCCGTCCCGCGGACGCGGCCTGCCGCTCGAGACCCTGAAGAAGAACGGCATCACCAACTTCTACTGGCAGTATTTCCAGACACCCGGGGCGGCAGAGGCCGAGTTCGAGCGCGACGTCGCCGCGACGATGCGAATCATCCTGGGCGGACGCGGGTTCTCGGATCCGTCCGCGCTCCAGTTTGTCCAGGAGGGCAAGGGTTTCCTTGCCGATGCGGACCCGCATCGACCGCTGCCCGGCTGGCTGACCGAAGCCGACATCGCCACCTTCGCCGAAATCTACCGGAAGTCCGGCTTTCGCGGCGGGCTGAACTGGTACCGCAATATCGACCGGAACTGGGAACTGACGGCCCCGTGGCAGGGCGCGCAAATCCACCAGCCGTCGCTGTTCATCGCGGGGTCGAAGGATGGCGTGATTACCGGCCTGATCGGCGCCAAGCAGGTCAATGAGATGGAGCGCGTGCTGCCCGATCTGAGGCAGAAGCTCATTGTCGACGGTGCCGGCCACTGGATTCAGCAGGAGCGGCCGGACGAGGTCAATGCCGCGCTGATTGCCTTCCTGAAGAGCTAGTACAGCCCTCGCCCGCTGAGCACTTCGCTTGGGCCCCGCGGGTCCACGGGCCGGTAGGCCGCGCTTGGCGGCAGATAGCTCGCATTGCTTTCGTAGGACACCGCCCGCAAATTTTCGACTGAGCGGCCGCGCGACCGGCTCGAGGCCGACATTTCCGAGGTTGCGTTGATCGAGGCGTGGTCGGCCGTGGTGTTGCCGAGGCTGTAGGGGCGGCCCTCCGGCATCGGAACCTCGCCGCGGATTCGGCCCGCCGACGATGTCATCTCGGGCACGAACGACCGGGCAGAGGCGACCCGGACCGTGGACGGCGACGGAGCGGGCTCGCCGGTCCGTAAAGTCGCCAGTAACTGACGATCGTCGGAGCCTTCGAGCGGCGCCCGGCCGACATACTCGACGCGGACCTTGGCGACGCCATTCGCTTTGAATTCAAGGAGTTCCGCCGCCTTATTCGAGACGTCGATGAGCCGGTTGCCGTGGTAGGGGCCGCGGTCATTGACCCGGACGATGAGCGACTTGCCGTTCCGGACGTTGGTGACGCGGGCGTAGCTTGGGATCGGCAGGGTCGGATGGGCCGCCGTCAGCGCGGTCATGTCGAAGACCTCGCCGTTGGCGGTGAGCCGGCCATGGAAGTCATCGCCGTACCAGGAGGCCATTCCCTCGGCGCGATAGTTGGGATCTTCCTCCGGCACGTAGACCCGGCCCGCGACAGTGTAAGGCTTGCCGATACGATAGGTACCCCCGCCCTTCGGCACGGGCTCTCCGAAAGCCACGACGCGGGGGCTGGAGGAAACGCCGTATTTGGGATCGACGCGGCTGGCGAATTTTTCCGAGGAGGCGCAGTTGGCGAGGATGAGACACGCTGCTACCGCAGCAGCGCTGCGCGCCGCCAGGACAATCGATTGTGACCGTCGAATCCCCATTCGCCCCAATTACCATTCCAACGGCCGCGTGCCTACGTCGAGGCTTGTGCGCGCTACTTGCGATGCGGCCCACCTCCGCATCGCGACAAGAAGATATCGCAACCCGAACGCGGCGGAAATGGGGTCGGCCCCGGTGTGATCCATCTGAGCACCGACTTGGTAAATCAATCGTAGCCTGACGTATCCGGGGCGAACTACGGGAGTGCAGCCGCCGATTGCCGGCAAATGGTGCGCCGTTGACAAGGCATTGTGGCCCTTCGGACAATCTGTTGCATCAAATCATCACTCACCCCCGATCTTCGATCTCACCCCCCGAATCTTTTTGACTGTGCAGCGCTGCAGTCGTTCTGTGGGCGTGCGGGGGCACAAAGGATTGGTGCGATGATCGAGACGGTTACAGCGGTGATGGGCCTGGTGAGCGCCGGGATTTTTCTTGCCCACGCATTTGAAGGTTATCGTTACAGGGCGTGAGCCTCGACCGGCCATAGGTT
>DATCXE010000361.1:0-2824 GCA_036565985.1 Bradyrhizobium sp. | reverse complement strand
TTTCTTCGCCTTGGCCATGCCTTGTCTCCTAAGCTGTCACCATCGTTACGATCCCGGGTTGCGGCATTGCCGCGTCCGGGATGACGCTTCGCGTCATTTCTTCTTCAGCGCGCTCTGCGGATTGAGATTGCCGATGCGACCAGATTCGCTGCCGGCTTTCGGATCGATGACCGCGTTGATCAGTGTCGGCTTGCCCGAGTCCATCGCCGCGTTGACGGCGCGGCGCAGTTCGTCGGGTGAGGTGGCGTTGACGCCAACGCCGCCGAACGCCTCGATCATCTTGTCGTAGCGAGCGCCCTTCACGAACACGGTCGTTGCCGGGTCGGAGCCGACATTGTTGACGTCGGTGCCGCGATAGATGCCGTCGTTGTTGAAGATCACGACGCACACCGGCAGATTGTACCGGCAGATGGTCTCGACTTCCATGCCTGAGAAGCCGAACGCCGAGTCACCTTCCACCGCCAGCACCGGTTTGCCGGTCTCGACGGCGGCGGCGATGGCATAGCCCATGCCGATGCCCATGATGCCCCAGGTGCCGACATCGATGCGCTTGCGCGGCTGATAGACGTCGATGATGCCGCGCGCCAGATCGAGCGTGTTGGCGCCCTCGTTGACCAGGATGGCGTCGGGCCGCTCCTTGATGATGGTGCGCAGCACGCCGAGCGCACCGTGATAGTCCATCGGCGAGTTGTTGTTCATCAGCCGCGGCGCCATCTTGGCGACGTTCTCTTCGCGCTTCTTTGCTACCGCGCCGGTCCAGTCGGACGGCGGTGCCGACCAGTTCGCGCCCATGCCCGCGAGCAACGCCTGGACGCACGAGCCGATGTCGCCGACCACGGGCGCTGCGATCTCGACGTTCGAATCCATTTCCTTCGGTTCGATGTCGATCTGGATGAACTTCTTCGGCGCATCGCCCCAGGTCTTGCCCTTGCCGTGCGACAGCAGCCAGTTGAGGCGCGCGCCGATCAGCATCACCACGTCGGCGTCCTTGAGAACGGTCGAGCGCGCGGCGCCGGCGCACTGCGGATGCAGGTCGGACAACAATCCCTTGGCCATGCTCATCGGGAGGAACGGCGCGCCGCTCTTCTCGACGAAGGCGCGGATCGCGTCGTCGGCCTGGGCGTAGGCCGCGCCCTTGCCGAGAATGATGAGCGGACGCTTCGCGCCCTTGAGCACATTGAGTGCGCGCTTGACTGCATCGGGCGCCGGAATCTGCGCCGGCGCGGCGTCGATCACCTTGACCAGCGACTTGGTGCCGGCCTCGGCGTCCATTACCTGGCCGAACAGTTTTGCCGGGAGGTCGAGATAGACGCCGCCGGGACGCCCCGAGACCGCGGCGCGAATGGCGCGGGCGAGGCCGATGCCGATATCGGCGGCGTGCAGCACGCGGAACGCCGCCTTGCACAGCGGTTTCGCAATGGCGAGCTGATCCATCTCCTCATAGTCGCCCTGCTGCAGGTCGACGATCTCGCGCTCGGACGAGCCCGAGATCAGGATCATCGGAAAGCAGTTGGTGGTGGCGTGGGCGAGGGCGGTCAGCCCGTTGAGAAAACCCGGCGCCGAAACCGTCAGGCAGACGCCCGGTTTCCTGGTCAGGAAGCCGGCGATCGCAGCGGCGTTGCCGGCGTTCTGCTCGTGGCGGAAGGAGATCACGCGGATGCCCGCAGCCTGTGCCATGCGGCCGAAATCCGTGATCGGGATGCCGGGCACGCCATAGATCGTGGTAAGTCCGTTGAGCTTCAGCGCATCGATCATCAGGTTAAAGCCGTCGGTCAGCTCGCGCTCGGCCTCGGCTTTAGGACTATCGATGCTCTTGGCTGCAGTGACGGACATTCCACTTCTCCCTGATCGTTCTTGTTCGGACGGGTTGACCGTCTTCTGGCATGAAGTTGCGTTACGTAAAGAGTTCCTGGCCGTGCGCTTCGACATACGCCGCAAGGCCCAGCGTGTGGTCGCGCGCGCGCTTCTCCGCCAGTTCGGTGTCGCGCGCTTCCAGCGCCTCGATGATCGCCATATGCTCGGGCAGCGAGGTCGCGGTGCGATCGGTTCGCCCGATCGTCAGTTGCCGGTAGCCGCGCACGTGCAGCAGGATGTCGTTGGTCATGTCGACCAGTACCGGCGACTCCGAGAGCGAGATCAGCGCCTGGTGAAACGCGATATTGGCCTTGGAGTATTCCTCGACATGATCCTGCGGCAGACGATCCTTGCCGAAATCCTTGAAGAAATCGCGCAGCGCCGTGATGTCCTTCTTGCGCGCGGTGGTCGTGATCAGGCGCGCGGCCATGCTCTCGAGCGCGGCCCAGGCCCGGATCATGTCGACGATCTCGGTCTTGGTGCGGCGGACCACGACGATGCCACGGCGCGGCACGGTTTTGACGAAGCCGTCCTGTTCCAGCATCGCGATCGCTTCGCGAATGGGAGTACGACTGACGCCAAGGCGTTCGGACAGTGCTCGCTCGTCGAGCATCACCTGCTCGGGCGTCGCATAGATGTCCATCTTGAGAATAGCTTCCTTCAAGGCCTCATAGGCCTTGTTCTTGAAGCTCGTCTCGGGCGCGATCCGGACGATTGCGATATCTGCATCAGCCATGACAGGCGGCGCCTTGGTTTGTTTACGTGCGGGCACGACTCGTCTCCTCCCTGTTTTGGAGACGTCTTCTTAGCAGAAGAAACACTCGAATATTTTTGGCATACCAAATACCAGAATGTCAAGATGCCCGTGTTTTCGCTAATTCCGCGCGATAGTTTGTCTTGACAATCTTGTCTCTGGCATACCAAATGCCATAAAACTAGCCCCAGGAGGAAGCCAATGTCAAATTCTGCA
>DATCXE010000339.1:0-2773 GCA_036565985.1 Bradyrhizobium sp. | reverse complement strand
AGCGGGGACAGGGGTGAGGAGAAGTCATGAGCGAGATCGTCACGGCAGGGATTCTGGTCATCGGTGACGAGATCCTGTCCGGCCGGACCAAGGACAAGAACATCGGCTTCATCGCCGAGTATCTGACCAATATCGGGATCGACCTCAAGGAGGTCCGCGTCGTCGCCGACGACGAGGCCGACATCGTTGCGGCGCTGAATGCGCTGAGGAACCGATACACCTACGTCTTTACCACCGGCGGCATCGGCCCGACCCATGACGACATCACCGCCGACAGCGTCGCCAAGGCGTTCGGTGTCGGCATCGACCACCACCCGGAGGTGGTGGCGCGCTTCCGCGAGCGCTGGAGCGAGCAGGATCTCAACGAGGCGCGGCTGCGCATGGCCCGCGTCCCTGATGGCGCCGAACTGATCCAGAGCGCGACCATCCTCGCGCCCGGCTTCAAGCTCGGCAATGTCATCGTGATGGCGGGAATTCCCTCGATCATGCAGGCGATGATGGACATCGTCGCGCCCAAGCTGAAGTCGGGGGTGCGGATGCTGTCGGACTCGGTCCGCGCCAATGCGCGCGAAGGCGATATCGGCGGGCCGCTGCGCGAGATCGCCAACGCGCATCCCGATACGATCATCGGCAGCTATCCGTTCATGGACGATGACAAGAAGCCGAACACCAACCTCGTCGTCCGCTCGCGCGATCCGGAAAAGCTCGCCGCCGCGATGACGGCGGTGAAGGCGATGCTGGCGGGATTGAGCGTTCCGCGGTAGCAGGCCGGCAAGACAAGGCGAACACAGGTGGCAGACAATACTTCCGAACCGAGCGCCGAGGCGCGGGCAGGCCGGCCCTTTCCGGTCTCCTGGGATCAGTTTCATCGGGATTGCCGGGCGCTGACCTGGCGGCTCAACGAGGTCGGGCCGTTCCATGCGATCATCGCGATCACCCGGGGCGGCCTGGTGCCGGCGGCGATCGTGGCGCGCGAACTCGGCATTCGGGTCATCGATACGGTGTGTATCGCGAGCTACGACCACACCGCCCAGGGCGACCTGCAGGCGCTCAAGGGTGTGTCCGCCGATGTCGCCAGGCTCGGTGGCGGCACCGGAAAGGGTCTGCTGATCGTCGACGACCTCGTCGACACCGGCGCTACGGGGCGGATGGTGCGCCAGATGCTGCCCGATGCGCATTTCGCCACCGTCTACGCCAAGCCGCAGGGCAAGCCGCTGGTCGATACGTTCATCACCGAAGTGTCGCAGGACACCTGGATCCATTTTCCCTGGGATACCGCGCTATCGTTCCAACCGCCGATCCGGCCGTGAGCGGGGTGTGTGAATGGGTTGTCGTCATTGCGAGGAGCGACAGCGACGAAGCAATCCATGCTTCCACGGGTGGGGAGAGATGGATTGCTTCGCTGTGCTCGCAATGACGGGTGGGTGTGGCTAACGGCTGAGCCAACCACATGCCCCTGCAAAACCGCGTCATGCCCACCGGCGATATCATCGCCACCCCACACCGCGGCCTGTTCACCGGCAACCGTGGCATCATCCACGACCCCGCGACAAAGACGTTACTGAAAAAGCGCTGGTCGAGCCCGGCGTGGATCACCTGCGTCTGCGAATTCCGCGGCTGGCGGCGCAGGGTGATGGGGGGGCGGAGCTGGACCGAGCTGTTCTTTCTCGACGAGGCGACTGCTTTCGCGGCCGGCCACCGCCCGTGCTTCTTCTGCCGCCGCGATGATGCCAACCGGTTTCGCGCGGCGTGGCAGGAAGGCAATGGCGTTAAGGGCGTTCGTGCGCGCGAGATCGACGCCGTGCTGCATCGCGAGCGGCTGGAGCGCGGGAAGAAGCGGCTGCATCCGTTGCCGGTGCCGGTGAAGCAGTTGCCTGATGGAGCGATGGTGCAACGAGGCGAAGAGAGTTTCCTGATCCTGCAAGGCAAAGCGTTGCAATGGTCGATGGCTGGTTATCTCGAGACGGACGGCGCAATCGAGAATGCGCTGCTGCTGACACCGCCATCGACGCTACGTGCGCTGGGCGCAGGATATCGGCCAGTGCTACATCCAAGTGCGGTAAGCTAGCGCTTTCACCCCGTCATTGCGAGCGCAGCGAAGCAATCCATTGTCACGGAGTGCTCGGACGGATGGATTGCTTCGCTGCGCTCGCAATGTCGGCGGTATCAGCCCAGCTTCTGCCGCGCCAGCTTCGCGCCCGCACCCAGCGCCGCGAGCTTCGCCTCCGCGATATCCCGCCGCATCGGCGCCATGCCGCAATTCGTGGTCGCTACGATATTGCTCTTCGGCACGAATTTCGACACCGCCTCGATCACCTTGACGACATCCTCCGCGGTCTCGACGGTGTCGCTGGCGACGTCGATCACGCCGGCCTGGATCACCTTGCCGGGGAGAGCCGCCAGCAGATCCAGCGGCACGCGCGAATTGCGGCACTCGATCGCGACCTGCTGGATCGGGCTCCTGGCGATTGCCGGGAAGATGTCCTCGTACTGCCGCCACTCGGCGCCCAGCGTCTGCTTCCAGTCGGTGTTGGCCTTGATGCCGTAGCCGTAGCAGATGTGGACGGCGGTGGTGCAGGTCAGCCCTTCGGCCGCGCGTTCGAGCGCCTTGATGCCCCAGTCGGAGACCTCGTCCATGAAGACGTTGAAGGCGGGCTCGTCGAACTGGATCACGTCGACGCCGTCGGCCTGCAACGCCCTGGCCTCGTTGTTGAGCAGCTCGGCAAAGGCGAACGCCATCTTGACCTTGTCGCCGTAATAGCTGTCCGCGACG